>JAKPFY010000156.1 GCA_029551185.1 Bacillota bacterium | reverse complement strand
CGTCTGGATGAGGCAGGAATAGAGCCTGATGACATCTGTTCTCTTGACGATCTTACTCACATCCCTTTTACCACCAAGGAAGACCTGAGGGCAAACTACCCCTTTGGATTATTTGCCGTCCCTGCGGAAGAAGTTATGCGGATCCATGCGTCTTCAGGCACGACGGGGAAGATGACTGTCGTCGGGTACACAAAAGGAGATATCAGCGTTTGGTCTGAAGTGATGGCGAGAGCGCTTGCGTCAGGCGGGGTGACGTCTAAGGACTTGATACATATTGCCTATGGCTACGGGCTCTTTACCGGGGGGCTTGGTGTCCATTACGGCGGTGAACTTCTTGGCGCCACAGTTGTCCCTGTCTCAGGCGGAAACACAAAGAGACAGTTACAGATTATGCAAGACTTCGGCACCACTGTCCTTGCTTGTACTCCTTCATACGCCTTATACATGGCTGAAGCTGCGAAGGACGAAGGAATAGACATGAATGGGTTATCTCTTCGAGTAGGCATTCTCGGGGCTGAACCTTGGTCTGACAATATGCGCAAGGAAATTGAAGAGAAGCTGGGGATTGAGGCATTTGACATATACGGCATGTCTGAGATCATGGGCCCCGGGGTGGCGATTGAGTGCTCAGAGCATGAGGGGCTTCATGTGTTTGAAGACCACTTTCTTGTGGAAGTCGTTGACCCCGACACAGGTTGTGTGTTGCCGCCCGGCGCAAAAGGTGAGCTTGTATTTACGTCCCTTACAAAGGAAGCCTTCCCAATTATCCGATATCGGACCCGTGACATAAGCATTCTCAACTACCGGCCATGCGCTTGTGGAAGGACCCACGTCAGGATGCATCGAGTCCTCGGACGGACTGATGATATGCTGGTGGTTCGCGGTGTCAATGTATTCCCGTCCCAGATTGAAAGCGTGCTCCTGGAAATCAGCGGAACAGAGCCTCATTACCTGATCGTCGTAGACCGTCTCAATAACCTTGATGAGCTCGAAATATGGGTGGAAGTCTCTGACGAGTTATTTTCAGACCAGGTCAAGTGCTTGGAGGATTTGGGCAAAAGAATCAGAAGCTCTCTTGAAAGCGCATTGGGCATCTCTGTCCGTGTGAAGTTGGTGGAGCCGAAGACTATACCGAGGAGTGAAGGGAAGGCCAGGCGGGTTGTGGATAGGCGCGAGGTTTATCCTGAAGGCTAGTTGTGGTAAGGAATCTGCGCTTTGTTGCGAAGACAAAACCAAGAAGGGGAAAGCGAGGGTGTGCTACTATGAAGGCAAAGCAGCTTTCGATATTTCTGGAGAATAAAGTAGGTCGTCTTGCGGAAGTCACCGATGTCCTCGGGGACAAGGATATCAATATCAGAGCCCTCTCTTTGGCTGACACGTCAGACTTCGGGGTGTTACGGTTGATAGTTGACGATCCCGACCGTGCCGAGAAGGCGCTGAGAGAGGATGGGTATACAGTCAGCATCACCGAAGTCATTGCAGTCAAGGTGCCGGATAAGCCAGGGGGACTGAGCCGGGTGTTGAAGTCCTTTGCTGATCTGGAAGTCAATGTCGAATACATGTACGCTTTTGCCGGCAAAAACGGAGACAATGCAGTTGTAGTCTTCAGAGTCGATGACCCGGAAAGAGCGATCCCCATTTTGCAACAGCATGGGGTGGCGCTTCTGACAGAAGACGAGATCTATCAATAGGTTGTAAATTTATGAGAGCTTAAACCGGGTTACGCTTTCTTTGAGTCGTTGAGCCATGCCTCTTAGAGAGGCTGCCAGATGTGCTATGTCTTGAATTGAAGCAGTCATCTCTTGTGCTGATGCAGAGACTCTGTCTATTGATGAGGCGGTCTCTTGTGAAGCAGCTGTGACATGGTGAACCGCTTTCATAACTTCGTCTGCGCTTGCTGTCATCTCTTCAGTCGCTGCAGTGTTTTCCTCAGCTATGCTTACTATGTGGTTTATGGCGTGTTCTACTTTATGACTGGCGTCAGACAACGTCTCTGTTGAGGTGATAAGGTTTCGGACAAATTCCTCAATTTCCACGACCTCCGTAATTATCTCATCCAGAACGGTTCGTGCTTCGTCCGTTAGGACGCTGCCTGATTCCACTTCTTTGCTTGCGGTAGTCATTGCCTTTACCGCGTCTTCTGTTGCATGTCTTACGCTGGATATAAGGTCTGCAATGGCTTTGGTCTCCACAGATGAGCGTTCCGCCAGCTTGCGTACTTCGTCTGCGACGACTGCGAATCCCTTACCATGCTCACCTGCTCTGGCTGCTTCAATTGCGGCGTTTAAGGCAAGAAGATTGGTTTGCTGAGCGATATCGTCGATGACTTCCAAGATCTGTCCAATGTCATGAGAGTACTTATCAAGGTCGCGAATGGTGGCTGCTGTAGCGTCTGCGGCATGCTTAATGCGATGCATTCCCGTGATCACATTCACTATTGCCCCTTCGCCTTTGGATGCAGATTCCGCGCTTCGCTTACACGCGGAGCCGACATTTTCGAGGCCATTCAGCGCCTCGTTTAATGACTTTTGCATATCCCTCATTATGCCGGACGCCAGATGCACACTTTCAACCTGAGATTCCGCGCCTTTTGCTACCTGCGTTATGGCAGTGTTGAGCTGGGCGAGTGATGCAGAGGTTTCGGACATGCTCATGGATTGCTCATCAGTGTTCGCTGCAAGCTGTTGCATAGCATAAGATATTTCCTCTATTGCCTGGGCAGATCCTTCAGTGATTTCGTGTAACGTCTCACTGGTTTCGGCAACTGTTTCCGCAGATGATATTGCTTCACTGACCAGGCTTCTCAAGTTTGACAGCATATCGCTGAATGCCTTTGCCAAGGCTCCTATTTCGTTAGTGGTGTCATAAGTAAGATCCTCAGTAAGATCTCCTAAAGCCACCTTATTTGCTACTGTTGCAAGGCTTCTGACAGGATTTGCAATATCCCTGACTATAAGCGTGCCTAACACGCCTCCGACTAAGATGACTGCTGCCAGCAAGGCATAAATGGCGGCTCTTGCTGAACTCGCGATAGTCTTAGTGCCTGTGATTGCCTGGTTTGTGTCTTCCCGTGTCATTAAGAGGATTTCATCGAGCAACGCCACAAACTTGTTTCCTGCGTCGTCTGCGCTTCTACGGGCAGAGTCAAGGACTTCTCCGCTTTCACCCATTCTTGAGATGACTGTCGTCCATTGAATGACACTGAGAAAGCCTTCCCATTCTTTAAGAATGGCTGCATATTTCTCCTGGGCATCTTCGGTGACAAGGAGCGCTTCCAGGGATTCGAACTGAGTCTTAACGTTCTTCTTTATGTCTTCAATAATCGCTTCCTCTTCTTTAAACTGCTGTTCAGCGGAGCTTAGGGTATGACGGATGATAGTAAGCCTGAGTTTGTCGATATCACTTCTCAAGTCTGCAATACATTCCGACTTAGGCAAAACATTTTCACCGAGCTCTTCCACGTACCCGGTTATGTTATTAATGTTTCTCAGGGAGTGGACTCCGACTGCTCCGACTAACGCAACCATGAATATGACCAGTATGGCAATTTTCACTTGCAAGTTCAGGTTTCGAAACCACTGAGTCAGCATGTGATCCCATCCCTTCTGCCGGAAAATGTGGAATTATTGCCCAGGCATTAATCATTTATTCGATAAGTTAATAGCAAATCCTCTCATATTTGGAATACTCTTGAGCGGTTGAGGCTTGATAAAACCTGATGTGTGAGCTATGTATGATGCCTGTACGCACAGTCTTGTAAGAGGGATGACATCAGGCGGGTAATCCGACCTGACGTCATCCCTCCGGATCCTGATTATTTACGTTGACACCAGGTTATGTGGGTATTTTAACTTAAAGTGTCTACCGCCTCCTGCAATTTAAGAATTTCATCATCAGACAAGGCGTTCTCCAAGTTCAGCAAGATTATCAACCTGTCATCCAATTTAGCAATCCCCTTAAGGCATCTTTCGTTTGACGATCTCATGATCTCCGGAAGGGGTTCAATATCTTCCGCTCCGATCCTCATGACCTCAGACACGGAATCCACAACAAGTCCGACGAGATTCCCTTGTATATTGGCGATGACTACCCGTGTATCATCTGTTCGACCCCTGGACGACACATCAAGACGTTTGGCAAGATCAATGACGGGGATCACTTGCTCGCGCAGATTAATGACTCCTTCCACAAATAACGGGGCTTTTGGTACCCATACAATGGCAGGGAGTCTGATTATCTCTTGGACCTGCATTATGTTAATTCCATATTCTTCCGAGCCTAACCGGAATGTGACCAATTGCATTTCATTACTTGACACTTTCACGGCTCCCTCCGTTCTGAAGAGGTCTACTCCGTCTATTCTAGTTTGAACACGCTCACTGCCTCCGCCAGTCTTGCTGCCATATTCGCCAGTTGCGAAGCTGACGCAGCTATTTGCTCAATTGATGCGTTGACCTGTTCGGCTGATGCTGAGATCTCCTCGACAGATGCAGCAGTCTCTTCTGAGACGGACGCAATACTATCTACCGCTTGTGTGACTTCGTCAGCGCTGGCAGCGATCTCTTCAGTTGCAGCAGTGTTTTCCTCTGATATGCTGACAATCTCATCAATGGATTTTTCTACGTTCTTGCCGGCCTCTACAAGATCCGTGATTGATTGAATGAGGTTTTCTATGAGCATTTCAGTATCATTTGCATT
>JAKPFY010000137.1 GCA_029551185.1 Bacillota bacterium | reverse complement strand
ATACTTTTTCGGATTCTCTTGATGCAGCGAAAACAAGAAACCCTCCGAGACATGGAAGAAAAATATTGCCTTTACCTACGAGAACCAGATATGTGCCAAGGGCTAGGATTAGAAGGCCCAGTACACGTCCTATGTTTGCCGCAAGCGCAGTCGCCTTGGCCATACCGATGCTGTCGCTTAAGATCGCCCTGAGCACTCGGCCTCCGTCAAGGGGAATAGCAGGGAGAAGATTGAACAAGCCCATAGCAAGGTTAAGTTCAAATACGAACTTCCCAAACCCGGGCGGAACAACTCCCCTACGCAGAAGGATGAAAGCAAGGCCGGCAAAAGTGAAATTGTGGAGCGGCCCTGCCAGAGCTATGGCTATTTCCGACCCTCGGGTCCCGTCAAACGTCTTGTCGAATTGTATGACGCCGCCGAAAGGCAGTAACTCGAGCCTTTCAATTTTGAACCCCAACCCTCTTGCAACCACCGCATGGGCAAGTTCATGAAGGGCTACTACCCAGAAGGCAAAAATCGTCTCCAGAAAAAGGCCTACTGAAGCATACATGAGTAACACAAGGACAAAGAAAGGATTAATGTGGATATCTACTCCATAAGCTTTGAAAACTCTCACAAGCTAGTCTTCCGCATCCCGAGGCTCTACATAACCTGGCAGCTGCGTTGAAGAGGAAGAAAAAAGATCCACCATAACAGCCTTAACCTTAGTAAAGTCAATACTTTCTGTAAGTTGGGCGCTCAAATATGGTTTAATCTTGCCTGTAAGCCAAGGGCTAAAACGGAATATGCCCATAACACAACAGTAAATGACTAAGGCCGCCAAGGCCTTCAGAAAGAACCTTCTTAACACAGCGGTTTTCCCCCTCTAAGGCAAGAAGGTGTTGTACCTGTCATTATCAATATATTGAGCGCCTATGTCAGCTATGCGCATTCTCCGATCAATAGAAGGGGGTATACAAAGCTCATGATGGCCTGCTAAACCGAAAAAAGAGCAAGATCGCGCTAGAAAAGGATCTTCTGGCGTCTCATGTTGATATTGAGGACAAAACCTATGGCAACAAGATTCGCCATAAGAGAGCTGCCTCCGTAGCTCAGGAAAGGAAGGGGAATACCTGTCACAGGCATAAGGCTCATTGTCATGCCGATGTTGATTACGACATGAATAAGGATCATGGACGCGACCCCTGCTGCAACCAACTGACCGAAGGAGTCTTTCGCAGATGAAGCTGCCCGAAGACATCTCCAGAGAATTACCGCATAAAGCGCTAAAACTGCCACGCCTCCTAAAAAACCAAGCTCCTCACCGATTACGGAGAAAATGAAATCCGTATGGTGAGCAGGAAGAAAATTCAATCTTACTTGAGTGCTTTTAAAGAGCCCTTTCCCGAAGAAACCTCCGGAACCGATAGCAATAGTAGACTGAATCACATTATAACCTGTGCCGGTAGGATCTGCGTACGGGTTAATAAATGTAAGGATACGAGCGCGCTGGTAGTCTTTCAGACCCAGGAAGAATACTATCGGTGAAGCCAACGCGCCAATAGCTAATATGGCCAACAAGTCTTTGGGTCTCATACCCGCCACAAACAATATGGCAATGGTAATGCCTGCAAACACTATTGCAGTACCGAGATCGTTTTGTAAAAGAACAAGCCCTGTAGGCAAACCTACATGAAGAAAAGCTATGATTAGGTCTCGTCTGGAATTCATGTCAGCGTCTGCAAGGTAATTGGATAGTGTCAAAATAACAACAATTTTCGCCATTTCAGAAGGTTGCACAACAAGGGGGCCAATCTTAAGCCATCTTTCGGCGCCTGAAACACGTTTCCCGACAAGAAGCACCAGAAGAAGAATTGCGATGTTTCCCCAATAAAGAAAATGATGAGCTCGTCTCACCAGATTGTAATCAATTGTGAGAATGATTATGATACATGCAACTCCAACCAAAAAGGCAACCAGCTGTCGCTTCAAGTAGGCAAAAGAGTCTTTCGGCTGCCCGTGGCCTACCCCGCCATGAGTGGCGCTATACACAACAACAAACCCGATACCGCACATAACCAACACAGCAGTTATCAGCGGAAAATCTAAATTCCTGAGAAGGCGTCTGTCAAGGATCAATCCATATTACCTCTACGGTTTGAAGTTACAGGGTTTCGCTTGGTCCCAATCACCGGCACGCTTGCAATGAGGGCGAGACTTCGATCTCCTGAATCGAATCGGACGTCCATACCTGCTTCATCTATTTCTACATACTTAGCGCATGCCTTCGCCAAATCCCGTCTCAGCTTCTCAAACATCTGAGGGGAGATATCAACTCGGTCTTGCGCTAATACAAGCTTCAAACGCTCCTTAGCAAGGTCTTTGCTTCCCAACCTATTCTTCTTGCCCAGGACTCGAGACATAAACTCAAACACCACGTGTCGCCTCCTGAAATCATCTCCCTGCGCCGAGAAATCGTTTGATTCTCCCCCAGAAATCCGGGGCTTCCATTGATAAAAACGGCACATCCTCACCTTCAATGCGCGCTGCGATTCGCCGGAATGCTTCGCCCGCTCTGGACACCCCGTCCAAGACTGCAGGCTCGCCCTTATTCGTCGATGTGATGACGGTTTCATCGTCCGGTACTACACCAATAAGATCTATGGCCAAAATATCTATGACATCCTCAATGTCCAGCATATCGCCGCGCTTCACCATATCCGGTCGCAGTCTGTTAATAACGAGCTTAGGTTCGTCGATGCCCTCGGCCTCCAAGAGCCCGACAATTCTATCTGCGTCTCTCACAGCCGATACTTCAGGCGTAGTTATTATCAACGCAGTATCTGCACCGGCTATCGCGTTTTTGAATCCTCTTTCTATCCCTGCCGGACAATCCAGTATGACATAGTCGAACTCATCAGCAAGTTCCCTTGTGAGCTCCTTCATTTGCTCAGGCATAATTGCGTCCTTATCTTTAGATTGAGCTGCAGGCAGAAGAAAGAGTGTCTGAACCCTCTTGTCTCTGATAAGAGCCTGCCTAAGCCTGCATCTTCCCTCCATCGCATGGATAATATCAAATACTATCCTGTTTTCCAGACCCAGCACTATGTCAAGATTTCGTAGTCCGATGTCTGCATCAACCAGGGCCACCTTCTTACCACGGACGGCAAGGGCACAACCAATGTTTGCGACTGCTGTCGTCTTACCGACACCGCCCTTGCCGGAGGTGACCACCATTACCTTCCCATTCATGTAGGTTCCTCCTCCAGTTCGGGTTTCCATCCGGAATAGCCTTCAATTACAATGCGTTCATCTCTTATCCTTGCGACCTCGGGACTTCTGGGCGCTTTATGCTCACCGTCAGGCGAACGAGCGATAACGTCAGCGATTCTAAGTTGAGTAGGCATGAATTCCAAGGCCAGGACTACAGCTCGTCTATTGTCAGGAGTGCCTGCATGGGCAACCCCGCGCAGAGACCCGACTATTATAATATTTCCCCCTGCCACTACCTCAGCCCCGGGGTTAACATGTCCCAGCACTACTATATTCCCTGAGTGGGTAACACGCTGGCCTGAACGCAGAGTCCTCCCTACCAGCATAGCCTGGTCCGTGGGAATGACAGAAGGTCTGTGTCCCAAAGCCGTGCTCTTGCGACCGCCTGACCTTACCCGAACCTCTCCCTGCCTTCTTTGCCTGCCCTTCTCCCCGACGACGGTAGTGACACTATTCTCTACTCCTCCTGCTACCCGAGAAACAGATATCCCAAAGGATTCAATTATGTTGACTAATTCTCTGACGTCATCTTCCGCAAGAGCAAGCTCTCCTATATCAAGGATACCGCGAGTAGCTCCGGCAAAGAATCCATCAGTGCTCTCCAGCTTGTCTGCGAGTTTACCCTTAAGTCTCGCGAAATCCTCATCATGAGGAAGAATTATCCATATGCCTTGGCCTGTCCCTTTGAAAATGACGTCTTCCGTCTTCATATCAGGATGAGTACGCCTCCAAAATCAAGAAAATATGTCTGCTTCACTTATAAAGAGTTCACCGGAGGAAATCGAAATTCCTGCCTACTCCGACTCTTCATAAGAAATTCCGAAGTACTCCTCAAGCACTTGCTTTGCAACAGGTGCAGCGTATGAAGCTCCGCTGGTTCCGTGCTCTATCATTACCAAGACCACTATTTCAGGATCTTCTACAGGGGCATAACATGCAAACCAGGCATGGCTCGGGCCTTGAGGGTTTTCGGCAGTCCCTGTCTTCCCTGCCACTCTTACAGGAAATCCTCTGAACACGCTCCGAGCAGTGCCTTCAGAGACGACTTTCTCAAGACCTTGCTCCAGAATATCCCATGACTTGGCAGATATGCGCAGGTTATTCATTACAGTCGGTTGGAAATCCCTGACCGTTTTCCCATCTGAAGAAAGCACAGCCTTTACTATCATTGGTTGACGTAAGACGCCTTTTTCGGCAATGGCTGCATATACATTCGCAAGTTGCAGCGGCGTGACAAGCAGAGCACCTTGTCCAATTGCAACATCCAAAGTCTCCAAGGGATACCACCTCTGGTCATACCCCTTAAAGTTCCTTATTTTCCATGCCCTGTCAGGCACGAGACCTGTCTGATCCCTGGGAAACATAGTTATTCCTGTGGATTGACCAAGTCCGAACATTCTTGCGGTCTCAGCCAAGTCGTCAATCCCCACGCGTCTTCCAAGCTCATAGAAGACTATATTGCACGACTCGCTGATCCCGCCTATAATATCAAGCGTGCCGTGGCCTCTTCCACGCTCTACTGTCCAACATGACTTGGCTGACGCGGGGTCTTTGCCTGTACAAAAAAACCTTGTACCGAGGTCCACCTTGCCCTGTTCAAGAGCAGTCAGAGCAGTAATAACCTTAAAAGTGGAACCAGGCGCATATGTGTGGCTTATTGCCCTGTTAGGTTGCGGGCTTGGAGAAGACGTGAGAAACTCTAAGTCCTTTGAAGACAGCTCGCCAACAAACATATTAGGGTTATATGAGGGTTTACTCGTCATTGCCAGGATCTCACCTGTGCGCGGGTCCATTACAATTACGACACCTGCTTGCGCTCTTTTTGTTTTCTCGGACTTAGAAAGAGCCTTAAGTTGAGATTCAAGGGCTTCTTCAGCCGCAGTCTGAATCTTGCTGTCAATAGTCAACACGACATCATAACCTGCTACCGGCGCCATACTGCCGAGGACTCTGATAGGCTGCGATAAACTGTTAACCTCTACTTGTTCTCCACCGTCACATCCCTTGAGATACTCCTCGAAGGCCTTTTCAATTCCCACCTTGCCTATTAGATCCCCAGGCTTGTACCCTTCACCTTTATACGCCTTCAGTTCTTCCGCGTCAATTTCTCTTGTATAACCTATGACATGGCTTGCAAGGTCATCAAAGGCATAATGCCTGACAGGCACCTCTTCAATGATAACTCCGGGGAATTCGGTTCGCCTCTCGCCTATAGTCATAACTACAGTCGGATCTACGTCCGCCTTAATTTTGATAGGTTCAAACGGGCGTCTCGGAGCGGAAAGCTTCTGCTCTATAGCTTCAGGAGTCATGCCCAGGACTTCGCTGAGCCAAGCTATAGTCTGCTTCTTATCTGACATATCCTGAGGAACGACAGATACACAAAATGCCAACCTGTTCGAGGCAAGAGCAATATTATTCCTGTCAAGGATCTTGCCCCTTGGAGCTACGACAGGAATCACTCTCACTCGATTCCCCAAGGATAACGCTTCATATACACCACCCTTAACTATCTGCAAGCGCCAAAGACGAGCAGCTAAGACCACAAGTACTGCCATGGCTAAGCATCCCAATCGCTTGAGTCTTACCTGGGCGGGTGTTAAAGATACCATATTCCCCTCCAACTCTTATGCAAAAGTGTACAAAAGGCAGCGCTAATACTTTGAAGCTAAGGACTCGCATTATAATGACTTACGATGTCCTGAAATACGCCGGACATACCCGTCTATACTACAGGTTGCACGCATTAAGAAAGGCGACAGGAGAGCGGAATATGCAGCCTGAAAAATTACTGCACCCAGCACTACCTGGTATGATCCAAAAGGCACGCCAAAGGAAGCCAGCAAGAATACATGAAGACATCCGCTGACAAACCCGGTGACAAACACAAGGACCATAGGGACCAACACCCATTCCTGAAATACCTTTTGGTAACATGCGCCTGCCAAGTATCCAATTACCAATCGGACAACAGTAAACAGTCCCAGGAACTGCCCGGATGACATGTCCTCCATAAAGCCTGCCGCAACTGCCACAAAAAGCCCATCCTGCCTACCGTTTAGCATGCTCACAAGTGCCACAAAGCTTCCGACAATATCAGGCCCTATGCCGCTGACAGAGATATAGGGAATAACAGTAGTCTCAACAGCTACCATCAATACGGACAAAGCCGCTAAGACCCAGTATCTCATCGCATATCAGCCTCCTCTTCGGAAAGAGGCATGTCTCGCGATGAGGACGGTTCTAAGATAATGAGCGCTTCTTCCAGGCGCGCAAAATCTGCAGCAGGCTTGAGACGCGCTGCAGATCCGACCCCGTACTTCCCGGGGATGAGTTCCACAATCTCACCTATTATCAAACCTTTCGGATAAATTCCCCCTAGCCCTGAAGACAAGATCTTATCTCCTGTCACAAGGTCAGACTCCATTGTCAGACATTTCACAAGGCACATACCTGGAGTTTCCGGATCGCCTTCAACAAGAACCAGGGAGCGAGTACGCTGTACAACCCCTCCCACAGCGCTTCTGGGGTCTATGATTAACAGCACATTTGCTGTACTTGAGGATGCTGACACTACCCGTCCCAGAAGGCCTTCGCAAGACACAACAGCCATGTCTTTCTTGACACCATGGCCTGTCCCTTTGTTTAATGTCACTGTGTTCAGCCAATTACCCGGGTCTCTCGCAATAGCCTCCGCTGCCAATGTCTTATGGGGCGCCTTCTCTTCAAAGTCCAAGAGTCTCCTGAGCCTTATGTTTTCAAGCCTCTGCTCCTCCAAGTATACGTTTTCAGCTGTGAGACGCGCTACTTCCTGCTTTAAAGCGTGGTTTTCACGCACATTGAGACTGAGGCTTGCCAAGGTCCGAACACTGCCATTTACCCAACTGGCTATACGAAACAGGCCTGTCTGCACAGGCGCCAGGATTTCACGAACCACATATTCCACAGGTGTCAGCCGATCTCGTTCACCTGATGTTATGTAAATGACAGCTATTAACGCCAGCGCTGCTAGCGCCAGGAGCACTGCGTAAGTCTTACGCCTGGATTCATGTTGCACAAACAAACCACCCCTGCTGCGCTGTTTTCTTTAACCCACCCTGGAAGAACTGGTAAGCAATCGCCTGTATTTCGCGAAATCTTCAAGGGCAATGCCTGCTCCACGCACAACGCAAGTAAGCGGATCTTCAGCGCGGACCACAGGTATTCCGGTTGCCTCTTGAAGGACTAAATCAATGCCTTCAAGGAGAGATGCGCCTCCTGACAACACTATACCTTTATCAATGATATCAGCTGCAAGCTCAGGAGGAGTCTTTTCCAGGGTTTGCTTCACTCCTTCGATTATCTCAGCAAGCGGGTCTTTGAGCGCCTGCTCAATTTCACCGGACGAGACTTGTACAGCTTTCGGCAGGCCGGTCACCATGTCTCTCCCTTTAACCTCCATGAGTTTCCCAGAGTCGCTGCATACGGCTGCGCCTATGTTCTTTTTCACGTTTTCAGCGGTGGCAAGTCCGATTATGACGTTATGGATCCTTTTTACATACTGCATTATGGCATCGTCCATTTCATCCCCTGCAACGCGAATGGATCTTGACACGACTATACCACCTAATGAAATCACGGCAATCTCCGTTGTTCCTCCGCCGATATCCACAATCATATTGCCTGACGGCATGAACACAGGCAACCCTGCACCGATAGCTGCAGCCAACGGTTCTTCGATGACATACGCCTCTCGCGCCCCAGCCTGTAATGCAGCGTCTACCACAGCTCTTTTTTCAACTTCAGTGACACCTGAAGGCACTCCCATAATGACCCTGGGCCTAACAAGCCCTTTTCCGTTATGGGCTTTGACAACGAAGTGTCGAAGCATTATCTCAGTCATGTCAAAGTCAGCTATCACACCGTCTCTTAGCGGGCGAATCACATTGATGTTTCCCGGAGTCTTCCCCACCATCCGGTTAGCTTCTTCTCCTGCTTGAAGCAAGCTTCCCGAGTCTTTACGAATCGCTACAACGGAAGGCTCCCGAAGCACCACACCTGCGCCCTTTATGTAAACCAAGGAATTCGCAGTCCCCAGATCAATGGCAAGATCCCTTGAAAACAGCCTAAGAATTGGGTCAAAAATCATCCTACTTGTTCTCCTTTCTTTATGCATCAAGCTCAAGGCTGCCAGGATCCGGAGACTCAAGGTCCATTGAAGCTATCATTTGACGTTCGACCGGTCCTCTATCCATGAAGCCAAGTTCTTTAAGACTCTGATATCTGTTGTCCCCTACAATTATGTGGTCAAGAACTTCAATACCGAGGATCATTCCGCAACTCGCCAGGCGACGCGTGATAGCGATATCAGCATCGCTGGGAGTGGGATCGCCGCTGGGATGATTATGAACAAGAATCACTCTGGCGCAATTCCTTCTCACACACTCCTTAAAGACCTCCCTGGGATGGGCAAGAGAACTGTCAAGAGAGCCGACGGAAATCGTAACGAGGTCTTCCACTCTGTTCTTTGCGTTGAGTATTACTACTCTGAAATGCTCCCTGTCCAGATAGCGCATGTCGCCTACTATCAGCTCCGCTACGTCTTGAGGCCCGTTTATCTGGACGAGATCTTCAGGTTCAAGCATGAAAGCCCTTCTGCCCAGTTCTATTGCAGCCTTGATTTGAACTGCTTTTACAGGCCCAATTCCCTTATGGGTCGCTAAATCCTGTGTAGAAACGGAAGCTATGCCCCGAACACCACCAAATGTCTGTAACACGGAACCGGCAAGCGCCAGAGCGGATTGCCCCCGGACTCCGGTACGTAAAACAATTGCTATCAGTTCTGCTGAAGAGAGGGCAGCAGGACCTACGCGGAGAAGGCGTTCTCTTGGTCTTTCACATCGGGGCATCTCTTTTATGGTTGAGGATACCTTCTCCTTTGGTTTTCCCGGCAAGCCAAGTCACCCCCCAAATAGCTCGTCGTAAATATTAATCCCAATCTCACAGAAAATATTTACCAGCTTTGCCAAGGGAAGGCCGACTACATTAAAATAGCAACCCTCTATACTTTCTATAAACATTCCGCCCCTCCCCTGTATCGCGTAAGCTCCGGCTTTCCCTAAAGGCTCACCGCTTTTGACATAGGCCCGAATCGCAAAAGGCGAGAGCTCTTTCATTCGAACCGCTGTGACCTCATGGGACGTGCAGCTTGCACCTGTATAGGTATCCAACACAGTCAGACCTGTCACAACGTGATGCCAACGGCCTGACAGAAGGTTTAACATGTCCTTGGCATCATCTTGATTCTCCGGCTTCCCGAGAATATCCTCACCAAGAACAACAACAGTATCAGCTGCTATTATCACTTTATCCTTTACAAGCTCTGCCACATGCTGAGCTTTCGTCCGGGAAAGGGATCTTACCTTATCTACAGGGCCTTCAAAAGCGACATCATCTTCCCGGATTCTACTGGGCACTACCTCAAATCTGAGGCCGATCTGTCTTAGCAAGGCAGCTCGCGCAGGCGAAGCAGAAGCCAGCACAAACCCGGGCGCCCTCCTGCCTGTGCTATGGAGATTCATTACAAATGCCTCCTAGAGGTTGCCGGTGCAACAATGGGTATGTCTATAGCTAATGCATTTTAGGAAATCCTTTTGAGAATACTATACTCCCGTCATCTGTGACTATCATAGCTGAGATTCCATCCAGAGTCTCAATGAACTTAATCCCTTCATCCGGCCCCAACACAAAAACGGCAGTAGACAACATATCCGCATATAACGGATCTTTCGCCATCACGGTTACGCTCCGTGCTGTCTCAACCGGCATCCCTGTATCGGGACGCAAAATGTGATGGTATCTCCTACCGTCATAAATAAAGAATCTTTCGTAGTCCCCTGACGTAGCTACTGCTCCATTGAGGATAGATAACGTTGGGCCTATTGTGTCTTCTATGCTTTCGCCCCTAGGATCCCGAATACCGATTTGCCATGGCTCTCCGTCAGAACGCGAGCCAATTGTAACAATATTCCCTCCCGCATCAATCAGCGCGTGAGAAATCCCGTATTCCAGAAGAATCCGCGCTCCTTCGGAAGCTGCATATCCTTTAGCAACCCCGCCCAGATCAATTGACATCCCTTCTATAGGCAACCTAACAGTCCTATTTGCAGAGTCAAGCTCCACAAGTTCCCATCCTATCAAAGAGCGGGCCTTTTCTATTTCTTCAGCATCAGGAATAGCAGGATCCTCGGCCCCGAAATTCCACACATCCATGAGTGGGCCTATAGTAATATCAAAAGCGCCCTTTGTGAGCCTTGCACACTTGACGGCCTCCTCTATGACATAGAATGTCTCTTCACTGACCTTGACAGGCTCGCCTCCGGCTCCTTCATTTATGCGAGAGACATCACTGTCAGGAATATGCCTGCTCATGAGGGATTCAACCCTCCGCATCCCGTCGACTGCAGCCTCTATTGCCTGCTCCTGGTTGGGGCCTACAGCCCGAATAGAAACAAATGTATCCATCAAGAACTCGCTCCGGGAGCTCTCTTTGCTGTCTTCATCCGCCTGACTTGCTGAAAAACCTAAAGGAAGCTTCGGAATTGCCCATGTGAAGCCATACGAGCCGGAGCGCATTACCGCGTACACGGCTGTAAGAATAACCGCTACCAGAAGAATCCCGAAGAAGAACCGCCTACGTAGTCTCGTAGCCTGTCTATGTCTCCTGCCGTACTCCCATTTCAAGCGGGAATCGCCCCCTCGATATCTTTCGAATTCAGTGTATCACTTCTCATATGCAGTGACAAGCAGCCATTTCGGGTTAACCTGAAGTTCCCTCACACTAAAGGAGGATGATGTTTAGGTTGACGCATGTTGGTAATGCTAATCATAAACATACCCGAAGGGAAGTGGGTCTTGTGGCAAAGAAAAAGAAAAATAAGGAACGTCAAAAGGCTGTACGGGACATGGACAGGCTTAAGTTTGAAACTGCGGAGCAGCTTGGATTAAGTGATGATTTGAGAGATCCGGATGAGCTTACAGTGAGAGAAGCAGGCAAAGTCGGAGGAGCCATGGTAAGGAAATTGGTGAAAAAGGGGAAACAGGCCATTGCCAAAGAGACTTCAAGAAGGCCTGAAAAGAATCTTTAAGTAAGCCGGAAAGATCCATGCCACTCCTCCGGGATAGATAATGGACATAATGGACCGAGAGTTGCCGGTGCTGCACAAAACCACTTCAAACCTGCCAAACACCGGCAACTCTCATTTTCGTTCTTCACAAACTTGACTATACCGCATTATTCAGCTGATTCCCCGCTAACTTGCGCTGGCAGCCTCATCTATTATGACAGCATTATCCCTTCTTACAATGCACTTTGTCGGACATTTCTCAACACAGATGCCACAGCCGTCACATTTCTCCCAATTGATAACAGCAAGATTATCCTGAAGCGTAATAGCATCTTTCGGACATGCCTTCTGGCATATTCCACACCCAATACACCCAATCTTACAGGTTTTCCTAACCTCAGCGCCTCTCGCCTTCGAGCGACAGAGCACTGTAACCTGTTGCGACATGGGCACAAGCTGAATTATTCCCCTGGGGCACGCTTCGACGCACATGCCACATGATGTACATCTCGCCTCATCAACGATGGGCAGCCCAAGAGGTCCCATATGAATAGCGTCAAACTTGCACGCATCAACGCAGGACCCTAAACCAAGACATCCGTACACGCATGACTTGGCTCCGCCTGCTATCATGTGTTGAGCTTTACATTGGCGAAGTCCGTCATATACGTATCTAAGCTCGCACTTCTCCCGATCCCCCTGACAAAAGACCCTCGCTACCTTCTTCTCTGACTCGGGCGCGAGTTCAACCCCCATGATAGACGCTATCTTAGAAGCCACTTCATTTCCGGAAACCGGGCACGCATTGCAAGGAGCGTCCCCTGCCACTATGGAGGCAGCCAAACCGGAACACCCGGGAAATCCGCATGCGCCGCAATTAGCCCCAGGAAGGAGCTGGACTATCTCACCTTGCCTCGGATCCTGTTCCACGTGGAATTTCTTTGCTGCGACAGCAAGAACGACCCCGAAAACCGCTCCGGTCAACCCGAGAACTAATACTGCCTGTGCAACTGCCATCTAATATCACCTCTCATCGCAGCCTACATCACTCCGAATAAAGCCTCTAACCTGAAACCGGCAAAGCCTAAAAACGCCATTGACATGAGTCCTGCGGTTATCAAGGCTATGGGAAAGCCCTTCAGGGCTTCAGGGATCTCACTAAGTTCCATTCGCTCGCGAATAGCAGCAAACAGCAATATCGCGAGGGCAAACCCTGATGCGCCTGCCACGCCGTTAACAGCAGCTTCCAACAGGTTGTAGTTTTCCGACACGTTCAGAAGCGTTACGCCAAGAACGGCACAGTTCGTCGTAATCAACGGAAGGTATATCCCTAAGGCTTGATAGAGCGTCGGGCTTGTTTTCTGTATTACCATCTCCACAAGTTGCACTAAAGCCGCGATAATCAAAATAAACGCTATCGTCTGAAGGTACTCAAGCCCTAAAGGGACAAGGATCATATGGCGGAAAAACCATGTAACCACTGACGCAAGGCCCATGACGAAGATCACAGCTACGCTCATTCCTGCAGCTGTCTCAACTTGCTGCGATATGCCGATAAACGGACAGATTCCGAGGAACCTGGATAGGATGAAATTGTTCAATAACACTCCGCCGAAGAATATAACAAGCAACTTCGCCATATACTATCCCTCCTGCGCCCTCTTGCTCTTCCTGTTTGTTAACCAATTCAGTAAGCCTATTAACAGTCCAAGCGTAATAAACCCACCGGGTGGAAGGATTACCATGACCGCAGCCAAGCTCTGGTCAAAAACATGAATCCCCGGGAATCCGAAATCAGGAAAAGCCAAGACAGTCCCTGTGCCAAGCAACTCCCTTATCGCGCTTAGACCGCACAAAGCCAGCGTCCATCCAAGCCCCATACCAAGTCCGTCAGCCAATGAATCCACTATCCCATGCTGGAAAGCAAAAGCCTCCGCCCTTGCGAAAATAATGCAATTGACTACTATGAGCGGGATAAAAATCCCAAGCACCTCATGGAGACTAGGCAAAAAGGCAGCCATAACCAAGTCCACTGTTGTCACAAACGTGGCAATGACCACGACAAAAATAGGTATCCTGATTTTCTCAGGCGTAACTTTCCTCAGCGCCGATATGATTATATTTGAGCCGACAAGCACAAACGTAGCAGCAAGCCCCATACCTAACCCGTTGGAAATCGCGAGGCTCGTCGCCATAGTAGGACACATCCCGAGGAGCATCCGAAAAGTAGGATTTTCCTTGACAATTCCTTTACTGAATTCAGATTTAAAGCTCATTTTCCAATGCCCCCTTGCCACTTACAACCTCAAACACTCGAAGGGCTTCATCAACTGCACTTGCTACCGCCCTGGAAGAAATAGTGGCGCCTGTAATCGCGTCAATCCGGCCGCCGTCTTTCTTCACTTTTACCGATGTCCCTTTGGGGATCCCGACGAATCTCATTTGGAACTCAGGGTTCGTAATATTCGCGCCAAGTCCCGGCGTCTCACTGTGCTTAATTACAGAGATTCCTGACACCTTCCCGTCGGAAGACACGCCCACCACAGTCTCCAAAGGGCCGCCGTATCCTGACGGAGAACACATGAATGCCAAGCCAACAACTTCGCCTGCTAAGTATCCTCGGTACATTTTATCAACAATGGCAAAACCCGGTTTCTCTTCAGAGACTTCGGATTTCACCTCAAGAAGTCTCTCAGTGTCGTCTTGAAACTCCACAGCTTCCGGAACTACGTCTCTCAGAGCCTGCTCAAGGCGAATAGTTGCCTGTGCTGCAATGCGGTCCTTGGTGATTCCGTTCACGAACGCCAAAACAGCGCCGGCAACTGCGCATATTACAAGAAGCACAACACCCAGCCGCAATACTTCACGCAACCTTCTTCACCTCTCCGAACTTCCGTGGTATCGTGTATCTCTCTACCAAAGCCGTCGCAGCATTCATTATGAGAATCCCATAACACACGCCTTCAGGATAGCCTCCGTAAAGCCTGATCAAAGCCACAAGCACACCGCATCCGATCCCATAAATGATCTGACCTCTGGGAGTCACAGGACTTGTAACATAGTCCGTAGCCATAAAGAAGGCACCTAGAAGAAGGCCTCCTGCCAATATGTGAAACAGCGGATCTTGCCCGAAAAGAGCTGTAACCACAGCGACAGTGCAGATAAAGCTAATTGGAATTCTAATGCTTATATGGCCCTGATAAATAAGATACGCCGCACCTAACAGAATGGCAAGGGCTGAAGTCTCACCAATACACCCTGCAACCTGTCCGAAAAACAAGTTAGCATAAGGCGCCTTAATATTCATGTATTTCATGAGAACCAGAGGAGTCGCAGTGGTTATTGCGTCAAACTTAGGCATCCAAGACGCCTCGTGAATCGGCCAGCGCCATTTAGTCATAAACACCGGCCATGAAGCCAAGAGAAACGCCCTGCCGATGAGGGCAGGATTGAATATGTTCTGTCCTAATCCTCCGAAAGTAAACTTGGCGATTGCTATAGAAAATATTGACCCAATAGCCCCTATCCACAGCGGCAAATCAGGCGGAACCACAAGAGCAAGCAACAAGCCGGTAACAGCTGCGCTGTAGTCTCTCACTGTCACAGGCCGCCCGCTTACTTTCTGAAGCACCGCCTCAGTTATAACTGCTGACCCCACACATACTGCCATCATAAAAAGGGCTTTCAATCCGAAGAACCATACGCCTGCAAGACATGCAGGCATGAGCGCTAAAATAACGTCACTCATTATCATCGGAGTTGAGACAGTTGTGTGTTGATGCGGTGATGAAGATACTATGAGTCCGCTACCTTCCATTTCCTAATCCCTCCGACTTCCACTAGTCCAAGCTTCCGCAATTCCTATTCGATTTTGATTAACGCCCTGCGTTGCGCCTTGCCCTAATTTCCGCTTTCGCTACGCGAATCCCCTGCACTAACCGTCGCCGTGACGGACAGATAAAGCTACAACACCCACACTCTATGCAGTCCAGTGCGCCTAGTCTCTCACAATCATCAAACCTTCCGGCCTCTTGATAACCTGCTATCCAAAGAGGCATGAGGTTCATGGGGCACGATTCAACGCACTTGCCACACCTTATGCATGCAAGCGGCTCCTCTACGACAACTTCCTTCGCAGAAAGAAGCAATATCCCTGACGTACCTTTTGTGACAGGGATATCTGTGGTATATTGCGCGATACCCATCATTGGCCCGCCGATTATCACCTTTTTCGGAGGGAGCTGGGTTCCGCCGCACGCATCAATAATATCACTTACCAGTGTGCCTATGGGAACCATAAGATTCCCCGGCTCCCTCACGCAACTTCCGGTCACAGTGACTACTCGCTTAACCAACGGCATACTGTCAATAACTGCCTCTTTAACTGCAACCGCAGTGCCTACGTTGTTTACTACCACACCGACATCCACCGGTAGACCACCGGAAGGCACTTCCCGTCCAAGAATTGCCCAAATCAGCTGTTTCTCAGCGCCTTGCGGGTACTTGACCCCGAGAGGCACAATTTCGATCCTGTCGTCGCCTCGGACAGCTTCCCTCAAAGCGGAAATTGCGTCAGGCTTATTATTCTCGACGCCGATAACCGCCTGTTCCACTCCTATCGCTTTCATGAGCAGTCTTGCTCCTGCCGCAACGTCAGAAGGACGTTCAACCATAAGCCTGTGGTCAGCAGAAAGATAAGGTTCGCATTCCGCCCCGTTGAGTAATAAGGTGTCGAAAGCCTTGCCTGCAGGTGGCTTAAGCTTGAAATAGGTAGGGAATGCCGCCCCTCCGAGTCCTACTATGCCTGCTTCGCGAAGAATTCCAATGAGCTCTTCCGAACTCAGGTTTTCGATATTGTCCCGAGGCCTTATACTCTCATCTTGAGTATCAAGACCGTCAGACTCAATGACAATTGAAAGTCCGTCTACACCGCTTGACTGCGGATGTTTCATGACAGCTTTTACCTTTCCGGACACACTGGCATGAACAGGGGCTGTAAGAGATGCCTTGCTATCCCCTATCTTCTGCCCAACCTTGACTTCATCTCCCACCTTCACAATGGGCTCACACGGAGCGCCGGTATGCTGATGAAGAGGGATCACAACCTTCCCGGGAGAAGGCATTGACTTAATCGGCTTCGCATACGTCGCATCTTTGTTATATCTGGGGTGGACTCCCCCTTTGAAAGTCCTGAGCGCCATGTTTTCACATACTCCCCCTTCCGACGATTTCATAGTCTCCTGTTACAAAGAAACACCTCAAGGAAATGAAATAAGCGCAAAGAAAGCGCCATGATTCTCTGAGAAACTCACTTTCCATGATCCCTATAAGATAATACCACAATTAATCCTGATATGCTGAACATAAACCCGCATTAACCAGGAAGCATTGTTAAAAGGGAAGAAGGGGGCGTCAGACATTTGCGCCCCCGGACTTGCTCTGTCATGCTTATCCTGTCTTAAAACCGGCTGTTGAACCTCAAGCTGACGCGACACATTAATCAACAGGATCTTTTGGCAGAGCCTGTGCTAGAACAGGCCGACAATCTTCCCTTCATCATCGATATCGACATTCTCCGCAGAAGGGTGCTTGGGAAGGCCGGGCATAGTCATCATTTGCCCGCAAAGAGGCACAATGAACCCTGCCCCTGCAGATACTCGTACCTCGCGGACATTAAGCTCCCAATCAGTGGGCGCCCCTCTTAATGCAGGATCATCGGTCAATGAAAGCTGCGTCTTCGCTGTGCAAATCGGCAAGTCTCCTAACCCCTGCTTCTCAATGTTTCTGATGTCACGCTCTGCGGAACCTGAGTAAATGACTCCCTTAGCTCCATAAATCTCCTTGGCTAATTTCTCAATCTTATCCTTGACCGGGAGATCCGGTTCATACAGGAATCTGAAGTCAGGCTTCTCATGCTCCAGAGAATCCAAGACTTCCTGTGCCAACTCGAGGCCCCCTTCACCGCCTCTTCCCACCACTTCTGAAACAGCGGCACGGACCCCTAGGTCATCACAATGCTTCTTCAGGAATTCCAGCTCTTCCTCATCATCAGTGGGGAATCTATTAATCGCCACAACGACCGGGAGGCCGAACTTGTCTCTTACATTTTCTATGTGCTTATCCAGGTTCGCGCAGCCTTTCTCAAGCAACGTAAGGTTAGTCTCAGCAAGCTTATCCTTTGGCGCTCCGCCATGGTGGTTAAGGGCACGGGCGGACGCTACGATCACGACTACATCAGGCCTTACGTCAGTTATACGGCACACAATGTCGAAGAACTTTTCAGCGCCCAGGTCAGCAGCGAATCCACCTTCCGTAATAGCATAATCAGCTAACCTAAGAGCGGTCTCAGTAGCCACTATGCTGTTATTGCCATACGCGATATTGGCGAAAGGCCCACAGTGCACGAAAGCAGGCTGCCCCTCAAGAGTCTGGACTAAGTTAGGCTTTATCGCTTCCTTCATAATGACCGCCATTGCCCCGACTGCCCCTAAATCAGCAGCTGTGACAGGTTTCCCGTCATATGTGTATCCCACAATAAGTTTAGCAAAGCGCTTCTTCAGATCGCTTATGGAGGGCGACAGTCCAAAACACGCCATGATTTCTGATGCTACCGTAATGTCAAACCCGCTCTCCATCGGAGTGCCGTTTGCCTTCCCTCCGAGGCCGACTACTATGTTGCGAAGCTGTCTGTCACTGATATCCATAACACGGCGCCACACTACTCGTCTAGGGTCTATGCCAAGTTCATTCCCTTGATGGATATGGTTTTCCACCATGGCTGCAAGGAGGTTATGAGCTGCGCCTACAGCGTGGATATCCCCGGTAAAGTGAAGGTTTATGTCCTCCATGGGGAGCACTTGAGAGTATCCTCCTCCTGCTGCCCCTCCTTTGATGCCAAAAGTCGGGCCAAGGGACGGCTCTCTCAATGCAACCATAACCTTCTTGTCCATTCTCCCTAGAGCCTGAGCAAGTCCTACCGCTGTACAGGTCTTGCCTTCACCGGCAGGTGTAGCGGTTATTGCAGTAGTGTAAATGAGTTTTCCATAAGGACGGCCTTTCAACCTTTCGATAGTCTCCAAGCTGACCTTTGCCATATACTTACCGTAGAATTCAAGATCATCCTCAGTTAGCCCTATACTCTCCGCGATTTTCAGGATAGGCTTTAGCTTTGCGCTCTGTGCAATCTCAATGTCAGGAGGAATTCTACCGTAAGTCCCTTTTGACATATTTACATACCCCTTCCGTTTTTTGTGCGAACATATTCGTCAATGCCATGGGCGGCAAGCTTGCCTGCGCCCATTGCTGCAATCACAGTGGCGGACCCGGTAACTATATCACCGCCTGCGAATACCCCAGGTATATTCGTCATACCCGTCTCGTCATCAGCTATAACGTTCCCACGGCGGCCAAGAGCGAGCCCGGAGACGGTCCTAATTAGGAGGGGGTTAGGATTAGTACCGACAGCAGATATTACAGTATCAACATCTAAGATAAATTCTGAACCGGGAACAGGGACCGGTCTCCGTCTCCCACTGTCATCAGCATCTCCCAATTCCATCCGGATGCACTCCATTCCTTTCACCCAGCCCTTGTCATCTTCAAGGATACGCACTGGGTTTGAAAGGAACATAAATTCGATTCCTTCTTCCTCCGCGTTTTCAACTTCTTCGAGTCTCGCAGGCATTTCAGTCCTTGAACGCCTGTATACAACAGCGACCTTCTCAGCGCCGAGCCTTAGCGCACATCTGGCGGAATCCATGGCCACATTCCCGCCACCGACGACTACAACTCGCTTGCCGACCGAAACAGGAGTATCATATTCCGGAAATTGATAGGCCTTCATCAAGTTCGTTCTGGTCAAAAACTCATTAGCGGAGTACACACCATTTAGATTCTCCCCGGGAACTCCCAGGAAATAAGGCAAACCTGCGCCTGTCCCCAGAAAGATAGCGTCAAATCCTTGTGCGAATAGCTCATCCAGTGTGACTGTCGTGCCGACGAGAACGTTCAGGCGTATTTCTACGCCTTGTCTCTTAACGTATTCCACCTCCTCATCAACAATGTCTTTTGGGAGACGAAACTCCGGGATACCATATCGAAGCACGCCACCTGTAGCATGCAAAGACTCAAAGAGAACAACCTTGTAACCGAGTTTGGTCAGCTCCGCTGCACATGTTAAACCCGCAGGGCCTGAACCGACGACTGCGACCTTTCCCATGGACAAGTCTGAAGACTGAGCTTCGGCAAGCGGGTCAGCATGAAGCCTTTCAAAATCTGCCGCAAAACGCTCAAGAGCTCCTATAGCCACAGGGTTGCCCTTCTTGCCAAGAGTGCATACTGCCTCACACTGACTTTCCTGGGGGCACACACGGCCACACATAGCAGGTAGGCTGTTTTTTTCCTTAATCTTTTTTGCTGCTCCTAAAAAATCCCCTTCTGCAATGAGCGCAATAAACTCAGGAATGTCTACACCGACAGGACACCCGCTGACGCAAGGTTTCTTGGGACATCCAATACACCGTGAGGCCTCAGCCACTGCAAGCTCAGGCGTATAACCTAATGTTACCTCGCTGAAGTTCTTAATGCGCTTATCCGGTGCCTGTTTAGGCATTTCATGTCTTTGTGCTCTTACTTTTGATGACATTTGCATCCCCCCGCGCCGGCCAAATAATGCTCCATGGCAAGCTTCTCCTCTGCCAGAAAACGCCTTTGTCTTGCTATTAATTCATCAAAATTCACTTTATGACCGTCAAACGCGGGCCCCTCAACACAAGAAAACTTAGTCTCGCCGTCGACTGTCACGCGACATGAACCGCACATTCCGGTGCCATCCACCATGATCGCGTTCAAGCTGACAATAGTTTTCACGCCGTATTTTGCGGTAACCCTTGAAGCCTCGCGCATCATTAGGAGGGGCCCTATCACTACTACCTCATCTGGACAGAGTCCCTCTCTTAGCAGATCATCCAGGACTTCAGTGACGAAACCCTTATGACCGAAGCTTCCGTCGTCTGTGCTATAGTAGACTTCATCACTTACTTGCTCCATCCTGTCCTTAAATATCAACATATCTTTCGTCTGTGCGCCTATGAGAGATATAACCTTTGTGCCGATTTTGTGATAAGCTTTTGCCTCAGGGTATATGGGAGCGACCCCTACGCCTCCTGCTACACAGATGACGCAATCCAGCTTTCGGATGTCTCTGGGAGTCCCAAGGGGACCGACTATATCCTGAATAACATCGCCTTCATTCAACGTGCCCAGCTCTGTCGTGCTCTTCCCGACTTCCTGAAACACCATTGTCAAAAGCCCGGCCACGGGATCGCTGTCTGCTATCGTTAGAGGTATTCGCTCTCCCTTCTCATGCATCCTCAGGACGATAAACTGTCCCGGATGCGCATGAGAGCAAATTTCAGGAGCATGAACTTCAATTAGTTTGATTTTAGGCGCCAGTATTTCTTTCTTAAGAATTCTATACATTTTATTCCTCCTCGCCCATAGCCTGATAGGTGTGGTATTTCCAAATCCGACAAGTTCATCTGAATAAGATTTTTAGTACGCCTAAAATAATCATGATATGTATTCGATACGGCTTTAATTAATCCTCTTAGTATTCTAGAGGTAGTAAGCCAGGTGCATTAGATCTATGCTGAGGTCTGTATTATGAATCCTGATTCCTTTAGGCGCTTTTAGATGTACAGGCGCAAAGTTGAGAACCGCCTCAATTCCTGCCATGACACACTTATCCATCACGCTTTGGGCCACCTCAGCGGGAACGGCTATGACAACCATTCTGAATCCAAGCTCCGGAGCCTTGTCTTGAAAGCTGTCTATGTGGTCTATCGGCACTCCGTTGATAAGCTCCCCTATTACTCTGGGATCAGAATCAAATAGAGCCACCAGCTTGAGGTGGTAGTCTTTTTCATTGTCATACCTTTGAATTATGTACTTGGCAATTGCATGGCCCAGGTTGCCTACACCGATAATTGCAACCTTTATCTCCCTGTCCAAATTAAGAATACGTTTCAGCTCATCTCGCAACGTCGCAATTTCATAGCCAAGCCCCTGCTTGCCGAAGGCGCCGATAAGACTTAGATCCTTTCTAACCTGAGCAGGAGTCACGCCTGACTTTTCACCGAGTTCAAAAGAGGAAATCACATTACCGTAAGACTCCTCAGAAAGGTTCTCAAGGACCCGAAGGTATATCGGCAGGCGCCTAATAACCACATCCGGAATGTTCTGCTTCCCCACCTAACTCCCCCTTTACACATGAATCCGTAAGCGTCAGTAATATTAGGCTAGGGCGTTTTTGCATCTTGCGACAGAGCGGCGCTTAAGCACCGCTCAATCTCAAGCCTACATCTGTCCACTGAAGCCGAACAGGCGCTACCCCAATTTCGCCAAATCACGGGCACTTCCAGATATCGGATACTTGCTGCGCCGAGTGTAGTGGGTGTGCAGGAGTTGGTGTGAGACTTCACCAAGCGGTTCGATAAGAAATTCTTCGTAAAGCTGCTTTATTGCAGGATTCTCATGAGATTTCCTAAGTGGTAGAAGCCTGTCCGCAACATACAAAGCGTTGCCGCGAATCTTTCGTATCTCCATATCAGTCGGTATCGGCTGGCCTCCGCCACCAACACAACCGCCGGGACATGCCATTATTTCAATAAAGTGATATTCCTTCTCCTTATCACGAACCAGTTCCAGGATCCTCTTGGCATTAGCCAGGCCGTGAGCGACTCCCACTCTAACCTTCATATCACCCAGCATAATCTCTGCCTCTTTAATTCCCTCAAGGCCTCTGACTTCCTTAAAATCAATGTTAGGGAGTTCCAGACCTGTGGCTACTTCATAGACCGTCCTGAGAGCAGCCTCCATCACCCCGCCTGTCGCGCCGAAAATTGCAGCTGCTCCTGTGGAAATACCCATGGGAGCATCATGCTCCTCATCAGGAAGGCTCGCAAAATCAATCCCTGCCTCGCGTATCATCCTTCCCAATTCTCTGCTGGTAAGCACCACATCTACATCTTGATATCCGGACGAGGCCATCTCCGGGCGCTCTGCCTCAAACTTCTTAGCAGTACACGGCATAAGGGAGACTGAAAAGATGTCCTTCGGGTCTATCCCGGCATTCCTGGCATAGTATGTCTTCACAAGAGCGCCGAACATTTGCTGCGGAGATTTACAGGTGGACACGTACTCCAGAAGATCCGGGAAGAAATGCTCACCAAACTTGATCCAGCCCGGACTGCACGAAGTGATAAGTGGGAGAGGGCCCCCTTCCTTAATCCTCTTCAAAAGCTCATTGCCCTCTTCGATTATTGTCAAATCAGCAGTAAAGTCCGTATCCATGACCTTGTCAAAGCCAAGCCTTCTTAAGGCAGCCACGAGTTTTCCCGTAAAAATCTCACCAGGCGGAAAACCCAACTCCTCACCAATGCTTACTCTGGTAGCAGGAGCAGTCTGAACAACCACGTGCTTAGTAGGATCTGCAAGCGCCCGGAAGACCTTTTCCGTATCATCACGCTCCGCTATAGCACCTACAGGACATGCATGAATACACTGTCCACAGAGGGCACACGCCACATCGCTTAATTCCCTCTCACATGCAGGCGCCACAACCGTGTCCACCCCTCTTCCGACAGGCCACAGCACAGTCGCAGCCTGCACATCGCGGCACATGGCTACGCATCTCCTACACGATATGCATTTGTCAGGCTCCCGAACTATTGCGGGAGTTGATTCATCCGGCGGAAGTCCGCGGAGTCTCCGTTCGAAGCGAACCTCCCTGATTCCCAACCTTTCTGCAAGTGCTTGAAGCTCACAATTGCGATTTCTGATACACTGGAGGCAATCAGTAGGATGGTGGGCAAGGATGAGCTCGAGGTTCACCCTTCTGGCGTGTCGCACACCAGGCGTGTTAGTATGGACCACCATGTTATCCCTCACCGGATAAGCACACGCAGGTTGAAGTAGTTTCTCTCCTTCTACCTCTACAACGCAAATACGGCAAACAGCCTGCACTTCCAAGTCAGGATGATGGCACAGGGTGGGAATGTCGATTTTGACCTTCCGAGCTGCTTCAAGAATCGTAGTACCTGCATCCACCTGGACTTGTTGGCCATCTATCGTTACCATTGCCACCTTCTATCACTCCTTCCGTAATGGAGCAAAGTGAAGTTATAGCCTGCATGTCCCGGTGGGACACAGCTTATCCTTGATATGAGCTTCAAACTCGTCTCCAAAGTACTTAAGCATAGTCATAATAGGTATAGGCGCTGACTGACCCAGCCCACAAAGGGAGGTTTTTTCCATAGCGTGACTTAGGTCTTTTAAGACCTCAAGATCTTTTTCGGTTCCGTTGCCATGCGCGATATTCTTAACAATATCGTGTAATCTCGCTGTGCCTTCCCGACACGGAACACATTTCCCACACGACTCTCTTGCAAAAAACCTCATGAAGGATTCTGCAATATCAACTATACAGTGGCTGTCATCCATTATCAGCAGGGCGCCTGACCCAAGAGCTGACCCCATCTCCGGGAGGGTAAAGTAATCCATAGGCACGTCCAGCATCTCACGAGGCAGGCATCCTCCGGAAGTACCTCCTGTCTGCGCCATCTTGAAACCCCGTCCTTCCGGGATTCCACCGCCAATCTCATAGATGATCTTACGGAGGGTAATACCCATCGGCACTTCAATAAGACCCTTATTATTAATGTCTCCCGTCATGGTAAACACCTTCGTGCCCGGGCACTTTGAAGTGCCGAACCCCCTATACCACACAGGCCCGTTAAGTATTATCGGAGGGATATTAGCCAGTGTTTCCACATTATTTACCACTGTCGGTTTCCCTAAGAAACCATGGGTGCCCGGATACGGAGGTTTGACTCTGGGTTCTCCTCGTCCACCTTCCATGGACTCGATAAGCGCGGTTTCTTCGCCGCACACATAAGCCCCTGCGCCTTTTCTTATCTCCACATCAAAGGAAAAACCTGATCCGAGAATATCTTCACCGAGCAAACCCAAGGCCTTTGCCTGCTCAATTCCTTTTCCAATCTGCTCGATGGAAAGAACATACTCTCCTCTTATGTACACAAAGCCTCGCTTTGCCCCGACAGCATACCCGGCGATAGCCATGGCCTCAAGAATACTGTGGGGATCTCCTTCCAGAATCAAACGGTCCTTGAAGGTCCCCGGCTCACCTTCATCAGCGTTGCATATTATGAACTTCTCATCAGCGTCAGCGTTCGCTGTGAAACTCCATTTTAAACCTGTGGGAAACGCAGCGCCGCCTCTGCCTACAAGCCCTGACTGTTTCACGACTTCTACGACATCACAAGGTTCCATTTCAGTAAGACACTTTACCAAAGCCTTGTACCCATCACGGGCAATATACTCCTCGATAGAGGAAGGATCGATAATCCCACAATTACGCAGGACTATTCTTTCTTGGGTCTCCAGATACGTAGGTTCCTTGTAACTTACGATCCCGGCAAGACGGCCTTCGCCTGTAAGGCGACGCACAATTCTGCCCTTTAGAAGATGCTCCTCAACAATTTGGGGGACATCACGCACTTGGACTTTCTCATATAGAGTTCCTTCAGGGTAAACCACGATTACAGGGCCGAGATCACATGGACCCAGGCAGCCGGTCTCAACTACTCTTATCTCTTCATCCAGACCGACGCGCTTTAGCTCGCCGATCAATGCGTCACGGACTGCCTTGCATCCTTCAAGAACACATGGAGTTCCCCCACATACCAGCACATGCGAACGGTAGAATTGCACGAGTGTCCACCTCCTCCCCAGATGTCATCTGTATTTTTCAAGAATAACCGGAATATCATCGGGTGTGAGGTTGCCGTACACTTCATCGTCAATCATCATTGCAGGAGCTACACCGCATACTCCGAGACAGCTGGTGTGTTTGAGCGTAAACTTGCCGCAGCTTGTGGTGCCACCCACGGGAATCCCCAGCTCTTTCGTGAGAGCTTCAATTAACGAGTTTGCGCCTAGCAGATGGCAGGGCGCGTTTTCACATACTCGGATTACATGTTCTCCCATGGGTTCTGTAGAAAAAAGGGTATAGAAGGTAGCGACACCATACACCTTTGAAAGTGGCACATCGAGACTGCTTGCGACCTGGATAAGCGCATTCTCAGGAAGATATCCGAACGCTTTCTCAACATCATGCAAGACAGCGATAAGTTCATGTTTGCTCTCGCCATGTCTTGCAATGATTTCCCTGATAATCGATGCAGAACTGTCTACGCTTGCAGGCATAACGTCCATCTTTAAGCCTCCTTTTCATGAAAGGCGCTATTGACCCATTAACCGGTAGGAATTACCCACTCCCCGATTACCTGGCCGTTCACGATGTGACTGGCCACAATCTTGCGTGCTCTCTCCCTGGTTACCTTGGCGTATGTAACCTTCTCAGCACCTGGCATCACAATAGTGATAATGGGTTCTTGTTCACATAGTCCGATACAACCTGTCTGAGTCACAATAACATC
>JAKPFY010000111.1 GCA_029551185.1 Bacillota bacterium | reverse complement strand
CTCCGGCACGTAGCTGATACAGGACAAGATCCGGATACATATGACTTGATTCTCACAGGTGATCTCGGGCGCGTTGGAAGCGAGCTCTTCAGAGAGCTGGCAAAAGACGCAGGTTTAGATGTTGGAAATAATCACAATGATTGCGGCCTTATGATTTTTGACTGTAAGACTCAACGGGTAGGGGCAGGGGGGAGCGGATGCGCATGTCCGGCTGTTGTTACCTTCGGTCATGTGTTGCGAGAGATGGAGAGAGGAAAACTGAACAAGATCTTGCTCATAGCCACCGGCGCCTTGCTGAGTCCGTTAAGCTCTCAACAGGGAGAGACTATTCCCGGTATCGGCCATGCTATCGTAATCGAGTGGTAGAAAGAAGGTTCAGTCTGTGGACTACATAATCGCATTTCTCATCGGAGGGCTAATCTGTGGTTTGGGCCAATTAATACTCGACTTGACGACTCTCACTCCCGGACACATGCTCGTCATGTTTACGGTGCTTGGGGCTATTGCAGGTGGTTTCGGGGTTTACCAGCCTTTTCTTGAGTTCGCAAAAGCAGGCGCACTGGTGCCGGTTACAGGATTTGGGGCGTCTATCGCTAAAGGCTCTCTCTTGGAGGCAGAAAGATCCGGTATTATCGGCCTATTTACCGGCGCGTTTGAATTCACAGGGCAGGGGCTGGCAGTAGCTGTATTCTTCAGTGCCATCTTTGCTCTCTTCTTCAGTCCACGATCCTAGGCTCCGATAGTTTACGCTGTATGTCTCAGCGTTCCCGCAATGTCAGGGCGGCAGGTATTCATCTTAAGGAGATAAGAGAATTTGGCAAGGATGGTGACAATCCTCTGTGAAAGAGACTATAGGGTTTCCCCGGGCTCTGTTATTTTATTACTATTATCCGGCTTGGAGGGTGTTTTTTGAATCCCTTGGCCGGACTTGCAAAGTCTCAGGCAAGACTACGAAGGCAGTAATAGATTCAGGGATCAAAGTTACAGTAGATGAGGCGTGTCTGCCGGTAAAGGCTTTCCATGGTCATGTGCAAAGTCTCTCCGGTGCATGTGACAGAGTGTTCGTCCCGCGACTGGTTTCTGTTGAAAAGAAGGCGTATATATGCCCGAAACTAATGGGTCTTCCTGACATGGTAAGACATAACTGTACAGGCATCAGGCAAATACTCGATCCTTGCATTGACATGAGCCGAAACCGAAAAGCGTTCAAGAGAGAGGTTTATGCCACAGGTAGGCTTTTTACGCAAAATTCGCTGAGGATATCTACCGCAAGGCGAAAAGCGCAACATACATATGAAGCGTTTATCCGGCTCCTCGAGGCAGGACTTACGCCTATTGACGCTATGATAAAGCTTAATATATACGATGGGCAGGATTTCGAAAACTCCGCAATCCCCCATAATGCTCTGACATGGAGAAAAGGCGCAGAAACTCGACCTCTTGTCATCGGTCTCTTGGGCCATCCTTACATCATTTATGATTCTTTTCTTGGAATGAACGTTTTAGATAGGCTTAAGTCGATGGGCGCAAACGTAGTGACTATGGATATGCTGTCGCCTGCAATTATTGAAAGAGAGGCAGCGAAATCTCCGAAGCGGGTGTTCTGGACCATGGGCAGAAGGCTGCTTGGAGCGGGCTACTATTTTCTGACGCCCGGAGTTGTAGACGGATGCCTACAAATGAGTGCATTCGCTTGTGGTCCTGACTCTTTCATCGGTGAGCTCCTGCAACAAGAGTCCATAAGAAGTCAGCGCAAAGTTCCGTTCATGACGATAATAGTCGATGAACACACAGGAGAAGCCGGTATCCAGACGAGGCTCGAAGCTTTCGTAGATATTGCTGAGAGGTCGATGCTTCGATGAAATTAACCTTTGCACGTCTGGGTAATTCGCACATAGCAGGAAAAGCCCTTTTAGAAGCGCTGGGAATTGACGTGGTGTTACCTCCGCCTCCTACTAAACGCACAATGTCTCTGGGCTCGCTGCATTCTCCTGAGTTCGCATGTCTTCCGCTGAAAGTGAATATCGGAAACTACCTGGAAGCCTTGGAGAAAGGCGCGGACACCATTGTAATGGTAGGTGGTATAGGACCGTGCCGCCTTGGATTATACGGCGAAGTCCAACGGCAAATCCTGGAAGGACTTGGATATGACTTCAAGATGATTGTGGTGGAACCTCCGCAAGGAAGACTTGACCATGTTATTCGGCAACTCCGTGAGATTACGGGAGCGCAACCTGTCACACAGTATATTCGCGCCGGGCATATTGGATGGAGCAAGCTTACTGCCATAGACGCTTTGGAGAAGCTTGCCCTCGAACTTCGCCCGTTTGAAGAGTCAAGGGGTTGTGTTTCGTCCGCCCTCGAGGCGGCTTTAAAGTGCATAGATGAAGCAGACAGTCCTAAGGCCGTAGCCTTTGCCCTTGAGAACGGAAAAGAAGCAATGAAGTCTGTGTGTAGAAAGACAGACTCAAAGAAACCCCGAATCGGTATTGTCGGAGAAGTGTTTATGGTCCTCGAACCCTTTGTCAACTGCGAAATTGAAAAGTGCCTGGGCGAGATGGGAGTCTTGGTATATAGGTCAATCTACCTCAGTGATTGGATAGTGGAACATGTAGTAAAGGATGCGTTTCGCATTTTTCGAAAATCCAAGCTTCCATATGAACTTGCTAAACCTTATTTATGTCATTTCGTCGGTGGTCATGGAGTGGAGACCATAGCATCTACCGTAGATTATGCCAGACAGGGGTTGGACGGGGTAATTCAAGTTGCTCCGTTCACATGTATGCCGGAAATCATAGCTCAGGATTTACTTCCTACGGTTTCAAGGGATCTTGGAATTCCTGTAATGACTCTTGTTTTTGATGAGCATTCGTCAGGCACAGGCGTCTTGACGCGTCTTGAAGCTTTTATTGACTTAGTTCAGATGTCGCGCCGCGCAAGGAGGTGATTCCCGGTGGCAAGCTCCGGATATCTCGGAGTGGATGTCGGTTCTGTCAGCACCAATTTAGTGTTGATAGATGAGGCAGGAGTGCTGAAAGAGAAAATCTATCTGAGGACTCAGGGAGACCCGATAGGCGCTGTGAAAGAAGGGATGAGACATCTTGTTCCTTGTGCGCGGGATATGGAAATCCTCGGAGTAGGAACATCGGGCAGCGGCAGGAAGCTGGCAGGAGTTATTCTCGGCGCTGATTGCATTAAGAACGAGATTACCGCTCATGCAGTAGCTGCCAATTATAAGGTGCCTGGCGTCCAAACAGTAATTGAAATCGGGGGCCAAGATTCGAAAATTATTATTCTCAGACAGGGGGTGGTTATTGACTTCGCTATGAATACTGTATGTGCGGCAGGCACAGGGTCCTTCCTGGAGCAACAAGCTGCCAGGCTCGGTATAGCTATAGATGAGTTCGGCAAACTTGCGCTCGGGGCTGTGGCGCCTGTGAGAATTGCAGGTAGGTGCGCAGTGTTCGCTGAGTCAGATATGATACACAAGCAGCAAATGGGACACAGAATTGAAGACATAATCTCCGGCTTATGCGATGCCCTTGTCCGAAATTACCTGAATAATGTCGGAAAAGGGAAGGTTATTAAACCCCCTATAGTATTCCAAGGCGGCGTTGCTGCCAATGCAGGCATGAAAGCTGCTTTTGAGAAGGAACTAGGCACACAAGTCGTTGTGCCGGAACATTATGATGTGATGGGGGCGTTAGGCGCTGCGTTGGTGGCTGCGGAGGAAAGAAGAAGAAAAGACGGTCAATCGAAGTTTCGTGGATTTGAAGCGGTTGACAGAGACTATGCCACCCGGACCTTCGAATGTAAGGGCTGTTCGAATCTTTGTGAGATTGTAAACATTACTATGGATCATGAGACCATTGCCAGGTGGGGTTCTAGGTGCGGTAAATGGGATTCGCTGTAAAGAAAGAACAAAACCGGCCGGACAAAGTAGGGACAAAGCAGCGGATTCTCTGTCAACGGACAGTGAAAATGTCACCCCTAAATACGTTCATTGGGACTGAGAAAATGTCACCCCCTGTATCGAGGTGGGTGTGTCAGGTGGTGGCCTTGAGACACATTGATGCCTTTTGGGGCAAGATAATAGTGAGAT
>JAKPFY010000110.1 GCA_029551185.1 Bacillota bacterium | reverse complement strand
AACAGGAGACGGCCCCTCGCCCAGAATAGCCTTTGTCCTGTCCGGGATTTGTGGATTGTTATAGACTAAGAGCGGTATGTGCTCTTGATCACAGGCAGCCGGAGTCTCTTCTATGACCAAATACATTAGCTCAACAGTGGCTAGCGGCCCCATACCGCCTACAATGCCGGCAAGTTCTGCGGGGGTTCCCATCTTTCACCCTCCTGCCTTCTTCATGCTGATGGCACGGTATACCTATTCTTATGCTCCTTCATCCAAGTTCTATCTTGCTATAAAATTTCACTTGGAGATGGGCCATTGACCCGAATTATAGATTTCATGACTCCTAATCTCTTAATCGGCGTATCGTGGGTTCAAGCCATGACCCACTGTTTCTTTGGTTATGCCTGAGCACGGAAAACCTTACTTATTCTCGCCCCATGGGGGAAGCGTCTTGTTCCAATCCAGCGCATTATACTTCTTTAAGACTTCCAGCAACTCATCGATGTCTATTGCCTCAACCGTCCTACCATCGCGGCCAATAACTGTGGTAGCTTTGAGCATCGAGTTGATGACAGCTTCTTCTGTTGCCTCAACAACAGCTAAAAACAAAGCAGACATCGAATCGTTAGATACCACTTCTGTTTGAATAGTAAGAGGACTGCTGTGTGGAATCCTCGTTGCAGTGGAAAAAGCTATAAAGAAGTCGCCTGAACCATTGCTACTGTAAAAGCCCGTCCGAGCAAGGCCTAAGCCGACCCTCTTGGCTAACCGCTCTAACTGCCTTTGATCGAGGGGAGCATCAGTAGCTACGACAACCATTACAGACCCATCGGGATTCTGGGGTTCAGGGATTGAATAGGGAAAAGCAGAGCTGAATGCATAACGCCCCAACTCTCGCCCGACCGGGGCACCGTTCACCGTCAGTACACCGCTGTAGTTGGTCTGAACCAGTACCCCGACGGTGTAGCCACCATATTGAGGCGGCAGCACTCTGGATGCCGTTCCGATGCCACCCTTCCACCCCAAGCAAGAGCTTCCGGTGCCTGCACCAACACAACCTTCTTCCACAGGACCGGACTTAGCATTGGCTATTGCTTCAAACACATGTTCCTTTCGAATATGTCGGCCTTGGATGTCATTTAGGCTACCGTCGTTTACTTCTCCGACAACCGGGTTTACCGTCCCGGTCGTAATCCCTATCTCCGGATTGTTCTGTATCGACCATTCAATCAATGCATCTGCTACAAGCGGGACATTGAGAGTATTTGTAAGGATTATGGGCGTTTCCAGATTGCCGAGCTCGTTTACCTGCTGTAGACCGGTGGATTTACCAAAGGCGTTCAACACATAGGCTGCGGCAGGAACCTTCTCCTTAAAAAGACTTCCGTCATGTGGGAGAATCGCTGTAACCCCGGTCCTGACAGGACCTGAACCTGGGACAAGCTTACCCTCGCCTTCTATCAGAGTAACATGTCCCACTTTAACGCCTTCGACATCTGTAATAGCGTTCCATTTGCCAGGGGCGAATATCCCAATGTGAATACCAATGTCTCTTGCTCGCGGCCTGGTTTCTTGGGTATCTGCTGCCAGCGATACATTTACAAGGAGAAGCCACGCCAAAGTCGTAGCCATCAGAATCAGGCAAATAGCAGCCATCTTCTTTGTCATTCTCATGACCTCCTCTTCGATTATCTTGATTGGCTAACCTACCCTGTAAGCACCGGTCTTGTACTCCCCTACACACATCACCTTCTCGAGAACCAGGGGCTCCCAGTCCCTAAAGGGACCGAGAGCCTCACTTGCTGTTGGGATACGCCTTATTCAAAACTTTATTCTACGATATTAATAAGATCCTTTGCTACGAATACATTTCCGTCCAGCGTCTTACCTGACAATCAGAGGTCCAGATAGCAAACGGTTGCATATCCGGCAACATCTTCAACTTTGAACTTTACAACCATATCCGCTTTTCCGTCTCTGTTTACGTCTTGCAAAGCACCCTGCACAGCAGGAGCCCATCTGGACGGATTCTGATAAGCAGGGCCAAGTGTTACGGACAAAAGATCTATCTCTCTTGCATCAAAGTTTTCCGTTGACAATATGGCTACAG
>JAKPFY010000109.1 GCA_029551185.1 Bacillota bacterium | reverse complement strand
ATCTCACTATTATCTTGCCCCAAAAGGCATCAATGTGTCTCAAGGCCACCACCTGACACACCCACCTCGATACAGGGGGTGACATTTTCTCAGTCCCAATGAACGTATTTAGGGGTGACATTTTCACTGTCCGTTGACAGATGATCGTCGTTGTACCGAAAATGACTTTCATCATAGTCAACCTTAATCAGACAAAGACCGCATGCAGGCGCTCGCGGCCCTGCAAGTCTTCTGTCCCGGGCGTCCCTTATGCGCGAAACGTCTGTGGCGCGGATCTTGCCCTGTCCGACTTCAAGCAGGGTCCCTACTATCGTCCTTGCCATGTTGTACAGAAACCCGTCAGCCTCAATCAGGATTCTGAGAATAGGATCATCACGTGTCGTAATCTCCAGTCGCCTGACATTGCGCGTGAATGTCTTCACGCTTCCGCCTGAGGATGCGAATGAACTGAAGTCATGTACGCCGACTAAGGACTCGGCAGCTGTCTTCATTTCTTCTAAGTTCAGGGGCACACTCAAATGGTAGGCGAAGTTGCGTATAAACACTGACGGTACAGGCCTGGTATCAATTGAATATGCATAGGTCTTCCAGCAGGCGTCATACCTGGCATGAAACCTCCAAGGAACCTCCTCAGCGCTCCGAACACGGATGTCTTTAGGTAGCACGCTGTTTAGAGCAGGCACAAACTTGTCCACAGGTATTCTCGCATGAGTCCTAAAATTGACTACCTGCCCCAATGCATGAACGCCGGCATCAGTGCGTCCTGATGCTGTCACATGAGAATAGGTTTTCGTAATAGTTTCGATAGCAATCTCCAATTCCGCCTGGATAGTGGGAAGATTCTTTTGGCGCTGGAAACCGCAGTACCCGGTTCCGTCATATTCCACAACCAGTTTTATGTTTCGCCATGCATTCACATACCCGGTCTTACTTATCAGAACGCCTTTAGGTCTTTGATCGCTGTCATGCCTCGTAGCGTGCACGTTGTCAGCTCCCATTATCAGACCGCCTATCTTGTCCAAATCATCCGTCACAATCCTTGCGTGTTCGGGAATTTCCTTTTTTCTCTTCCTGTCCGCTGTGCTGCATACCATCGGGCATATATTTCGTATCCCAGAGACGTTCTGTGCTCATAGATATATGGCTATAGCTACCATCCCGGCAGAAACTACCACCCCGGTCAACACGTCGCCTGTCGTAAGCTTCATCTGCTTCATCCTGGTGCGCCCTTCGCCTCCTCGATAGCACCTGGCTTCCATGGCCATCGCAAGTTCATCAGCGCGTCGAAATGCATTGACAAACAGCGGCACCAGAAGTGGTATAAGGCTTTTAGCTCTCTGAATGGCGTTGCCTGTCTCGAAATCCGCTCCTCGCGCCATCTGCGCCTTCATAATCTTATCTGTCTCCTCGAGCAGAGTCGGGATAAACCTAAGGGCTATCGTCATCATCATGGCAAGCTCATGAGCGGGAATCCCTACGCGCCTCATAGGTGAAAGAAGATTCTCCAAACCATCCGTCAATTCCATCGGAGACGTGGTCAACGTAAGAATCGAAGTGCCCAGAACAAGAAGGACAAGACGAAAAGCCATTGTAAAACCTTTAAATGCCCCTTCGTACGTGGCGACTAACGGACCTATGGAAAAGAGAGTGCGCCCTTCATTCATGAAAAGATGAAGCCCAAAAGTCAAGACAAGTATGAACAACAAAGGCCTTATATTGTATAGGACGAATCTCGTAGGAAGGCCTGCCAGAAGTATGACGCCTAATATAAACAGGAAAACAAGGCTGTACCCGACAAGCGTATCAACCATGAATAAAATAGTAATGACTGTAAGCGTCACAAGAATTTTTATCCTTGGGTCAAGTCTATGCACAAACGAGGTCCCGGGCATGTACTGACCAAGCGTAATGTTACGAAACACGGCCTTCACTCCTTAGGACTCGGAGAATCTCGTGTTTTGCCTCCTCCACACTGAGGATATCCGTCCTCACCTTCATGTTTCGCTCGCCAAGCTCTTGCATTAGCCTGGTTATTTGCGGCACCTCAAGGCCTGCTCGGCTTAAGACATCCTCCATGTTAAAAACATCCCTGGTAGGCCCGTCTGCAATAAGCTTCCCTCGGTGAAACACGATCACTCTCCGGGCAAGCTTAGCCACATCCTCCATACTATGAGAGACAAGGATGACAGTGAAACCGAATTCTCGATGCAACTGTTGGATCTCAGTCAGCACCTGATCACGGCCGAAAGGATCCAGACCGGATGCAGGTTCATCCAGGACGATTACAGAAGGTTCCATAGCAATTACCCCTGCCATCGCCACGCGTCTCTTCTCCCCGCCGGACAGCTCAAACGGGGATCTGTCACATACGGTCTTAAAATCTAACCCTACCATCTTCATAGCCTGTTTTACTCGTTTTTCAACTTCATCATCGTCAAGGCCCATGTTCCGTGGACCAAAGGCTATGTCTTTGAAGACAGTCTCTTCAAAAAGCTGATGCTCAGGATATTGAAATACGAGGCCCACCTTTTGTCGTATTGCCTTAAGGTGCACGCCTTTCCCCCAAATGTCCACACCGTCAACCAACACCCGGCCCTCAGTGGGTTTGAGCAAGCCGTTGAAGTGTTGAATCAGAGTAGACTTGCCTGAACCGGTCTCTCCGACTATTGCGACAAACTCCCCATCCTTTATCTCGAGAGTTACATTGTCAATAGCGCACTGCTCAAACGGAGTGCCGGGATTATACGTGTGGGACAGGTTCTCTACCCGGATAGACACAGTATCTTATTCACTCCCCGCATGAAGCTACAGCGCTCTTTGAATAAAATCTAAAATCCACACAGCGCATTGGCGAATTCCTCTACTGTCAGCACATCCCGAGGAACGGAAACCCCGCTACTATCCAACTCGTACGCCAGTCGTGTAACGTCGGGGACATCGAGATGGAGCCGTCTTATAAGCTCTACCTGACTGAAAACCTTTCTGGGAACATCATCCATGACAATCTTCCCTGCATCCATTACCACTACTCTGTCACCAAGAACAGCCTCATTCATAAAATGAGTAATCAAAACAACTGTAATACCGTCTTCCTTGTTAAGCCTCCGCACTGTATCAAGAACCTCTCTCCTACCTGAAGGATCGAGCATAGCGGTGGGTTCGTCCAGGACAATACACTCAGGACGCATAGCAAGAACGCCGGCTATAGCTACACGCTGTTTCTGTCCGCCGGACAAAAGATGAGGGGCGTGACGCATGTACTCTGACATACCCACCCATTCCAGAGCCAAGTCAACTCTCCTACGGATCTCATCAGGTGGAATCCCTAGGTTTTCAGGGCCGAATGCGACGTCTTCTTCAACTGTTGTAGAGACTATCTGGTTATCCGGATTCTGAAAGACCATGCCGACAGTCTGACGGATTTTCCAAAGATGCCGGGGATCTTGTGTATCCATTCCGTTTATACGGACTGTACCCACGGTAGGAAGAAACAGGGCATTAAAGTGTTTGGCCAACGTTGACTTGCCTGACCCGTTACGCCCGATGATTACAACAAACTCCCCACGTGTGATTGTAAGATTAATCCCGTCGAGAGCCCGCGTTTCTCCTTCTTGATCTTGGCTGTATGCGTAGACCAGATTCTCTGTCTCGATAATTCTATCGCCGACTTGATTCAACCTCTAAACCTCCTATAACCCGCAAAAAGTGCGCGTCAGCGCACTCCTGCCAGGCTCTTGAAAGAGGCTATAGTCAAGAACGCTAAATGCGCGCTCTCATACTAACTCCATTATCACCTCAGGCGCACCATCGCCACGACGTTCCCCAAGCCTGACGATGCGCACATAACCACCGTCGCGATCCTTGTACCTGGGAGCTATATCATCAAACAGTTTCTTTGCAACCTTAGGATCAACGACATAGGCCTCTACGAGTCTGCGTGCGTGCAAATCCCCTCTCTTCGCCAAGGTTATAAGCCGTTCCGCTTCAGGCTTGACCTGCTTTGCCTTGCCCATAGTGGTGCGAATCTTCTCATGCTCGAAGAGCGAGGTCACAGAATTTCGGAACATGGCTTTCCTATGCGCGCCGGTTCGTCCCAGTTTTCCGCGATTCACTGCCTAATCCCCCCAAAATCCCTTGACACCTTTACTCCTGATCTTCTGACGGACGGAGGGCAAGCCCAAGATCATTCAGTTTAGACTTGACTTCCTCCAGCGATTTCTTGCCAAGGTTTCTCACTTTCATCATGTCTTCTTCCGTTTTCTTGATGAGTTCTTCTACGGTGTTGATGCCTGCTCGCTTTAAGCAATTGTAGGAACGGACTGACAAATCCAGCTCCTCAATGGGCATATCAAGCACCTTGTCTTTGGTGTCCTCCGACTTGTCCACCATTATCTCCACATCTTGAGCCGCCTCTGTGAGGCCTGTAAACAGCTGAAGATGGCTGGTAAGTATCCTGGCTGACAGGCTTACGGCTTCCTTGGGAGATATGCTTCCATCAGTCCAGGTTTCAAGGATCAGTCTGTCGTAGTCAGTCACCTGTCCGACACGGGTGTTCTCCACGACATAATTCACTCTTTTCACCGGTGTGAAAATAGAGTCTACTGGTATAACACCGATAACAGGTTCTAACGTACGTCTGTCAGCAGGCAAGTAACCTCTGCCTGTCTCCACAACGATCTCCATATACAGCCTACCGTCTTTATCGAGCGTGGCAATATGAAGATCCGGATTCAGAATCTCCACATCAGCATCGGCAATAATGTCAGCAGCCGTTACCTCGCCCTCGCCTTCCATCTCAATTCGGAGGGTCTTGGGTTCGTCAGAATGCAACTTAACCAGGAGTTCCTTGAGGTTCAGGATTATGTCGATGGTGTCCTCAACGACTCCGGGTATTACCGAAAACTCATGGAGGACTCCTTCTATCTTGACAGAAGCAACAGCAGCTCCTGGCAGAGACGACAGCAATACCCTACGCAAGGAATTCCCTAAAGTCACCCCGTACCCCCGCTCGAGAGGTTCCACCACGAACTTTCCGTAGGTGTCCGTGAGCTCTTCACACTCGACTCTGGGCTTCTCAATTTCAATCATATAGGTCTCCCTCCTGGTCCCTGCAGTTGGTATCTGATACACATAGTTGAGACCAAATCTATACAGATTACCTTGAGTAGAGCTCAACCACCATATGCTCCTGAACAGGAATATCAATCTGATCCCTTGACGGCAGATTCACGACTGTCGCGGTAAGACCGTCCGCATGAAGAGACAGCCATTCCGGAATCGTGCGGTCTTCCGCTGTCTCTTGAGCTTTCCTGAACGGAACAAGCTCACGGCTTTTTTCACGCACTGCTACGACATCCCCCGGCTTTACCAAATAAGACGGAATATCCACCTTGCGCCCGTTAACCGCAATATGTCCATGCATCACCATTTGACGCGCTTCCGGCCTTGATGACGCGAAACCGATCCTATATACAATATTATCGAGTCTGGACTCAAGGATCTGAAGAAGCGCTTCCCCGGTAATCATGCCACGAGCTCTCGTAGCCATATCAAAGTACCTTTCAAACTGCCTTTCAAGCACGCCATACGCGCGACGTAGCTTCTGCTTTTCACGCAGCTGCAAGGCGTATTCTGAAGCTTTCTTACGGCCTGTCCCGTGCTCTCCGGGAGGATAGGATCTCTTGTCCACCGCACACTTTTCAGTATAGCATCTGTCACCTTTGAGATATAGTTTGAGCCCTTCGCGACGACACTGTCTGCAAACCGGGCC
>JAKPFY010000106.1 GCA_029551185.1 Bacillota bacterium | reverse complement strand
GCCGGCGAGGCCGGGCTCGGGCATGACCGGGCTGTTTGGACTGCTAGACAAGATATTGAGCCTTCGGTAAGACTCACACTAGAGAGGCAGATGAAAGAGATCGTGGAGGAGAAGAGGAAACGCCTGGGCATAGTCCTTTGTGCCATAGCTATAGTCATGACTGTATTTGGACTCATAGAGACCAACAGAAGTCGGAAGATAGTACAGATTCTCGACAACTACCACAGGGTTGACAGGATAGCCATTAGCAGAGGTGATGTGGATGTGGTCGTGGCCGGGGATGAGCTGGAGCGATACAAGGAAGCCTTTGAACCCCAAGTCATCCTGTCGGGGGATAGGAAAACGATCAACAGGGTTTTGGGGGATAAGTATCTAGAGATGAGATTCTTTATCGAGGATGAACTCCTGTTTGACGCAGCCATTTACGAATTGACCACAGGCAGTAATGTTCCGGACAGTTTTGAAATGGGAAGCCGGAGATACATCATGAAGGTCGGTCGAGACTACAGAAGCCTGAGCAAAAGCGATAAGGGATTCCTGCTGGAGGCAGTGACTGCGTGTGATTAGGCCTGGCCTGCGATCTCATGGCCGAACCCTGGAACGGGAACCCGTTGTGTGGATATCGTAGGGCGTCTGCGAAGCCGGGAATAACGTCCCTGGCGACCACGTGGCCCATCTCGTGGCAGAAGGTGGCGACAAAATCGAGGCTGTTGTCGCCTGCTGCAGACTCGGCAGCGTCTGTGGCCATTTCCACGTATCCCCCCACGGAATGAAGATTCTTTGTTCACCGTCATCGAGCCAGAATCCGACTCTGGCGAATCCACCTTGTCTGTTGGGGATGAGGAGGTATGCATGGTCACCAGAATTGCCTGAGGCTAGAAGGCGGCTCTTCTTTTCCAACATAAGGGCGCGGGTTGCTGGGCCTGTAGTTAGGGCATCACTGGGGGTGTCCATTATTCTTCCCAGATCAGAATCGGGGTTCAGTTTCCGGAGAACTGGATATGCGCGGCCAGTTGCGTCCTGCTCATGCAGTATGCCACCGGGGCCATCTTCAATAGGAACTAGGATCTGCAGTTTCTCTACTCAGACAGCGCTGCTTTCGACGAGTGAGCGTTTGAATTGTGTTGGGGGAGCCATTCTTGATGCTGTGCAGGTTTCCTTCCTTGGGTGTATTCATCCGACCTGGCACTATATGCGTGGTGCGAACCGTTTTCGCCCCAGACACTTTATTTGACCGCCGTCTGTTGTGTCTCCCGTCCCCTTATTCTACTTGCCGAAAGACGCTTCCAGCAGCCCTCATCAACTGGACAGAATTTGAAGGAATTCCACGGACAGAGACGAACAAACATATTAATGCCAGGAATATGGCGCTAGCTTCTGCAACGGTCACTATATGTTGCAGGCCAATGGTTATGTACAACATCACTCTACTGACTTGTATAGGCGCCTGGAGATCGTTTGGCATTGCTGTTATTTGCGTACTACACAGGAATGGGAGGATGTGTTGTATGGCGCTGTACAACGTTGAGGTCCGGCACGATGGATTGCATAAGTACAGGATGATCTCTGGCAACGACCCTTACGTTGTTCAACAGAAGGCCGAGGCCCAACTGGCCCAATGGAATGAGATGTGGGAGAAGAAGCAGAAAGCTGTAAGAACTCAGAAGACATGCGAGGAACAAACGAAAGAGGCCCAGGAGATCCTCGCACGCATTGATAACACATTGCTGCACACGGTTAGTGTGGATGATCGCGTCAACTGGGATAGCCTCAAGGACAAGAGAGCATTTTCCAATCCAAAGCCGATTGCTCCTAAGAAAGAATCCTTACCGACCGAGCCCCTTGAGTCATGGCCTGAGTTTGCGCCTCTCCTCGGATTCTTTGACAAGATAAGCAGCAAGGCTAGGGCGAAGAAGGTTGCAGCTGTCGAGCAGCGTTTCAAATTGGCTCATGATGATTGGAAGGCCGAGGTTGACAGAATAGAGGCTAATCATGAGGCTGCCCTTGGGGGATACGAGCGTTCGCTGGAAAAGTGGGAATCAGAGCGTCAGGCGTATGAAGCAAAGCAGGCTGCAAATAATGCAGTTATCGATGAGAGACGGAAGTTGTATGAACAGAAGGATCCTGGGGCTGTTGTGGATTACTGCGATATGGTGTTGGCCAATTCAGAGTATCCCGACTTCTTTCCCCAGGAATACGAGCTTGACTATAATCCGGCTAATGGCATGGTCATAGTTGATTATGCTTTGCCAGCGCCGGATGTAATCCCGCGGGTCAAGGAAGTAAAGTACGTCAAGTCCAGAGACGAGTTTGTTGAGGTAATGGTGTCGAATACTGACGCTAATCGCAGATATGATTTGCTGTTATATCAGATTTGTCTTCGCACGGTTCACGAGCTCTTTGAGGCTGACACAGCCGATGCTGTGCAGCAGGTGGTTTTCAATGGCTGGGTGAGATCTATAGATCCTGCTACAGGCAACGAAGTCAATGGGTGCGTCCTGTCATTGCAAGTTGACAAGGAATCATTCCTTGAGATTGACCTTGCTCGCGTGGATCCCAAGGCGTGCTTCAAGTCGCTCAAAGGTGTGGGCAGCTCCAAACTGCACAGTCTGACGCCAGTTGCCCCGATGATTGCCATGGACAAGAACGACCGCAGGTTCATATCCAGCTATGAAGTGGCGGACCAACTAGATGAAGGTTACAACCTTGCTGCAATGGACTGGGAGGATTTCGAGCACCTAATCAGGGAGCTATTTGAAAAGGAGTTCACGGCATCGGGCGGAGAGGTCAAGGTGACTCAGGCTTCGCGTGATGGTGGGGTGGACGCCATAGCGTTCGATCCGGATCCTATTCGCGGCGGCAAGATTGTCATCCAAGCCAAGCGCTACACCAACACTGTGTCCGTATCCGCAGTCCGTGACCTCTACGGCGCAGTGATAAATGAAGGGGCCAACAAGGGCATACTGGTAACCACATCAGACTATGGTCCTGACGCATATGAGTTCACAAAGGGCAAACCACTGACTCTTCTTAACGGGGGCAACCTCCTTGCCCTGCTGGAGAAACACGGGCATAAGGCTAGGATTGATCTGAAAGAAGCCAAGCTTCTTCAGGCAGACAGGTGAGGAATTCGGCAGATATTGTGAATCAAGCAGATTTGCGTCTTGATCCGAGATGGACGGCAGCTGGAGGATGACTGTGCCAGACTTTTGACGGGTGCCTACATTTCGGATTCTGGAGCTGCGGCTAACATGAGCGAACAATGCAGGAGAGTTCTGCCACATATGGAAATGTCTTTTGGGCATGTGCGCTTTCATAAGTGGTCACGTAATAGGAATGACTACTGGGGGCGATCTCTGAACCAAGGGAGGGGAGTTCATGCTTTTCTGGCGTCAGAAGGTATTGGTTGCTCTAATACAAGAGGCTCCCCTGCTTAAAGCCTCATCGGCGCAATTGGCGGACTGGGCTTTCTTGTTGAAACACCAGAATCGCATCGATGAACACGGCAGATTCTACGATTTTGTCCCGTACGACCATGGCCCGTTCTCCTTTCTTATGGAACATGAGATCATGCGGTTAGTTGATGAAGGCGTGCTAACTGTGTGTGACGGGTTCTTATGTGCCCAGTCCTCTCGGGCTGGGGGTATTGCAGAAGAGCTTCCCTCCACGCAACGCACTCTCGTCTCCTTACTAGCCGAAGAATACGGAAGGCTTTCGGAAGAAGAACTCCTTAACATAGTCCATTGTTGCTATCCGTGGTATGCGTCCAGAAGCACGGCGATTAACTGTGTTTCGAAGGCTTGTGCGGAGGCGGAAGCAGTATACACAATTGGCTATGAAGGTCTTTCGATCGATGCATTTCTCGATGCGCTTTTGCGAAGAGGGATAGAGGTTGTCCTCGATGTGCGTGCCGTTCCGCATTCGCGAAAGCACGGGTTTTCCCGGCCTGAACTGGAGCAGAAATGCGCTAACATGGCAATTGAGTATTGTCATCTGCCGGAGGCAGGGATATCCTCTGTTGTAAGACGCGAAGCAGATAGCGAGGGAGACCTATGGCGCCACTATTCCTCTGCGATTCTTCCTACGATACCTGACACAATCTCAAGGATTACGACTACATGTTCACAACGCCCAACAGCGCTTCTATGCTTTGAAGCTGATCCGATCTATTGCCATCGTCATGTGCTGGCACAGACAATCTCCACTGCGGCGGGTTTTGATATCTTCAACTACGTTGTGGAGGGGTCGCGATGGGAGAGACAAAACGTGTGTTAGTGACGGTGATGACGTATCCTCAGCCATCGCTTAGGTATGATGAAATTGTCTGTACCGCAGGCGTGCTGGAGGATGGCTCTTTGATAAGGCTGTACCCGATAGACTATAGATACAGACCATATGGATCGTGGTACAGCAAGTATCAGTGGATAGAAGTGAAGCTAAGGAGGAGGCATAAGGATCCCCGGCCTGAGAGTTACAGGCCGGTTGGGGATATCGTTCTGGGAGAGAAGATCGGGACTGAGGACAACTGGTTTGAACGGAAGAGATGGGTGTTGCGCAATGGAACCTCATCCATGTGCGACCTGATGAGGCGTCAGCAAAGCGAGGTGTCTTTGGGGATAGTGAAGCCAAGGGAGATAAGAGATATCAAGGTAGAGGAGACATCGCGTGAGTGGAGCCCGAAGCATCTACAGCACATGAACCGGATTAATCTATTCGGCGAGACGAAGAAGCCGCTTGAGAAAATCCCGTACTCCTTTAAGTATAGGTTCTTGTGTGAGGAAGATGAGTGCAAAGGTCACACAATGACGATTATCGACTGGGAGGTTGGAGTACTCTACAGGCGCATGCGAGACAAGTATGAAGATGAAGAGGTTGCTCGCGAGAAGGTGCGCGAAGCTTTCCTCGAGAGGCGCTGTGGGCCTGACATGGACGTGCATTTCTTCGTGGGTACCGTCCTAAGGCACAATACATGGATGGTTCTGGGCACGTTCTGCCCGAAAAAAGAGCATCCACGACTGCCGCTGTGGAGTTGATAGGGTGGGGATACATGGTTCTGCGGAATCCATAGCAACTCACGATCCTCTATCAAGATGAAGCCCTTCTTCTACGACATGGTGTGCCGCGAAGAACGCATCTCCCTGTGGCTTGTAACGTGCTTCTTAACCCTTCTCGATTAATCATGAAGGGACACCGCGATAATTTGCTCATGTGAAGCCCATTAGTCACTGTAACTCAGTCAACAAGGACATGCTCGAACACGAGAGCATTCTTGGATACGTTTTGCTATGCAGGTTGAAGTAATGCGGGATTTCCGAATGCCAACAGGACAGCTGCTAGCAGTTCGGTATAGGCATGTTTCTTGGCCATGCGGCGCAAGGCTTGTGTCACTACTGTGTAAGGGCAGCTAACATGCACTATAGAATGCTGCAATCGAAAGATTGTGGCGAAGGGGAGTGAGGCAATGTGGATATCTGGCACTGATCTGCCAGAAGAACTTGTGTCTGCGTTGATAGATGATAAGCTCGTTGTGTTTGCTGGGGCAGGGGTATCAATGAATCCCCCATCGAATCTGCCCGGATTTCGCAACTTGGCTTGCCAAATCGCCAGGGAGGCGGGTGTAGCTGAACCGGCAGAGAACGAACCGATCGATTGGTTTCTTGGAAAGATGGAGAGTAAGGACTTCAATGTTCGTGACAGGGTTCAGCGAATATTGGGGGCACCGGAATCCAGACCCAACCAACTGCACAAAGATCTTCTGGGGTTGTTCCGCGAGCCGGAATCGGTGCGTATTGTAACTACCAACTTTGACACACATTTCACTGCAGCTGCAGACGAGGTTTACGGTGAGATGACAGTGCCTGTTTACGATGCACCTGCCCTTCCTCTCGGTCATAACTGTAGGGGAATAGTCTACCTTCACGGGAGACTTGGAGATTCCGAACATCTAGTCTTAACAGATAGAGATTTTTCCTCGGCGTATCTTGTGGAGGGGTGGGCTACCCGCTTCCTCAAACGTCTGTTTCAAACGTACCATGTTCTGTTTGTGGGATATAGCCATGAAGACGTTATCATGCAATACCTTGCTAGAGGTCTTCCCGCAGAGACTGAGACGCGACGATACGCACTCACTGACAAAGCTCATGATTCGAAGTGGACTCACTTGGATGTTCGGGCCATTGAGTATTCTCGCTCGGCTGACGATATTGAGCATTCTGGCCTTTGTAGCTGTATTAGCGTATGGGCAGAACGTGTCCATATGGGTTTTTTGGATCATCAGGCCAAAATGCGGCGATTGCTAGCAAAGAAGCCTACAGATCTGACGCTTGAGAAGTTAGATTACGTAGACTTCTACACGAAGGAGCCACCGACACTTGGCTTTTTCGCACAACATGCTACTACCCCAGAATGGTTAACCTGGGCAAATCACAAGGGCTTCCTAGATCCCTTGTTTTTGTCGCGTAACGAATCAAGCTCTAAGCATTCAGACACATTTGACTCAACAAGTTCGAAGTGGGCTGAATGGTTCGCTGATAACTTTGTCGTTAGTCAATCACAGTACGGCTTAGCAATGGTTCAGCAACATGATTGCATGCTTCATCCAGTTCTGTGGAATGCGATAGCGCGCAGGCTCTCAGCTGCTGCTAAATTTCCAAGAAATGATGACTTGGCAGCGTGGATAGCCGTCCTGCTGAGAGCATTCAGACATGACACTTGCGATAGCAGCCTCTTGGCATACATCCTCATGGAGAAGTGTCGTTATCCCCGGGACAAGCATACTGCGCTTTTGGTCTTTGATTTTATGACAAGACCCTATGCTACCTTAGAGAAAACTTTTCTACCTGCTGATACTTCTGGAACTGACTCTAGAAGGGTAGAGGCCAGAGTCTCATGCCTCGCAGAGGCAGCGGAGTGGGCGATGACTAAGAGCTGGGCCAAATTCTTCAAGCCTAACCTGTCGGATCTTGCTGCAGACATTGTCCGTATCGCGGGCGCGAATATCGAGACTGCTCACCAGATACTTGCGGCTAGCGGTGAAGCGCATGAGAGATGGGATCCGATTAGCTTCAGGAGAAGTGCAATCGAGCCGCATCAGCAAGACGAGTACAGGAGGGGCTTTGATGTTCTTATAGATGCAGCTAGAGACGGAATTGAGTGTCTTGTTGATGAGGCCCCAGCTGTTGCCAAGAACTCCATAGCATTGTGGGCCAAATCTGAATCTCCCCTGCTTCGTAGACTTGCAATACATGGAGTTCGGCTTGATTCCAGCATTGAGCCTGATCGGAAACTCAGTTGGTTGCTTGAGAATAATCTCCTTTTTGCTTACGGAATGAAGCATGAGGCGTTCGTGCTACTTCAGTCTGCTTACCCGTTGGCGAGTGAGGCTGCAAAGCGCCGCATTTTGAGCGCAGCCGAGAAGGAATGCAAACACAGGAAACGGGAAGCAGATGATGACCAGAAACGGCAAAGAACGGCGGAATATGAGCTGTACAATCTCATCAATTGGCTTTCGCAGTGTTCTCCGGCTTGTAGCATCACGCAGGCAGCCTTGACAGAACAGAGTGCTATCCATCCGGAGTTCAGACCACGCCAATACTCTGACCTAGATCACTCGCTTCACGTTGGGTGGCAGAAATTGCAAAGCCCGGTTTCCATAGAACACTTGATTGGCATGAACCCCAACGAGTTCGCCGATCTAGTCCTTACCTACCAGGGGGATTCATTTGAGGAGGATCGAGAGGCGTTGCTGGCAGATGTTAGCAAGGCGGTTGCTAAGTCACATGATTGGACGCTGGAGCGAATCAGACTACTAGAAGAGCATCCGGATGTTCCAACTGATGTTTGGAGCAGCATAGTCCGTGGGTGGGGCAACGCTACTTTGGACGAGGAGCAGTGGTCGGCTGTATTTGATTTCATTAAGCTTTCTGTCGACATGAGGACGTTAAACAGGCCAATAGGCGATATGCTCGGAGACTTAGCTAGGCGCCTGATAGAAACTGATGCAGGGCTGACATTGCCCCTCAAAGAGGCTGAGGATTTTGCGCACGAGTACTGGAAGACCTTAGGCCAGGTGGCCTGTTGTAGGGCCATCTGCGGGGAGATAGATTGGCTTACTGAGGCGATCAATAGTTCAGGTGGAAAGCTTGCACAATTCTGGTTCAGTCTGCTGTGGACCCGTTGGCGGGCACACTACCGCAGTTCAGATACTGAGCCGTTCTCACTTCCCTCGTACTATCGGGACTGTTTTGAATGTGTGCTAGAGCAGACACATGTGTCTGCCCAAATGGCGCGCATCGTACTTGCTTCTCGGCTCCATCTGCTGTTTGCCATGGATCCGGAATGGACTCGAGAGAAAATCATTCCGTTATTCGACTGGTCCAGTGAATCCCAGCATTCGCCATTCGAGCTGCTTCCAAGTGGCAGGACTTACGAGCAACTGCCTGGCAGTTCTGGGTTGAGTGCTCAGCAAGCGTGGCACGGATACCTGATATGGGGTAGATGGACGGAAGAACTGCTAGATGACTTAATGCCAAGATTTGAACAACTACATGATGCTCTTTCAAGACCAGGGTCTGATGAAGAACTAGTCATACGATTCTGCCGATTCATGGCCGAGATTGCTGTCTACGGATCAAGAAATCCAATTGACAGTGGTTGGTTGGCGAGGTTCATAGCTCGGGCTGATTTGACAGCACGGATTCATTTTGCTAATGCCCTAGGTCAACAACTTGGGCACCTGGAGCAAGATACGCTAGTAGCTGTCTGGCATAGCTGGCTTGAACGATACTGGGAGGCACGAGTGGAGAGCCCAATGCCCGAGATGAGTGAGGGAGAGGCCAAGGTAATGGTAGGTTGCTTGCTACAATTGGAGCCTGTGTTTTCTTCTGCCGTGGCGTTGGCGTGCAAGGGGCCAGCCCCAGATTTTTCAAAGAGCCCTTTCTTCTACAGACTCAATAAGAGCGGGCTGGCAAGACAGAATCCTCAGGATGTTGCAATGTTGATGACGCATCTTCTGCCGGCTGTCACGGATGCGCGTCTCATCTGTTCAGAACTGCGTGCTACAGTCAGCGATTTAGAAGAGGTGTTGCAGCCGTCGCCGAATGCTGAGGGGCTTGTTGAGAAGATGAAAGAGGAGCTCGCTCGACTGAATTGCTGGTCCGGTTTCTAGTCCATGGGTAGGGGGAAGGAGGATCCCGTGCTCAGTCTTGGTGTCTGAGCACCGAAGGCGTAATCCCTCAAATACGAAACTAGCCATACACTGAAAGCGGTTTTCGGTTTGGTGGAGAAGAGACGCATGAAGTAATTGCTTGTCGCGAACTGAATCATGCGCGGCACCTAGTCGGACATATGCTGAACAGGGTGTTTAGCGGCAACAGCCTAGCTTGCCATGTCAGCGTCGGCTTGATCTTGGATAATATTGCAAGCCATACAGACAACCGAGAAAAGCGCAAGTGCAGCTTTGGCTGATGTCTCGGAAGTGCCGTAGTCTAGGGATTCGCCATGCATGATGCTGTTGCGGCTTGGTGTCAATGAATCCGCCAGATAATCCACAAGAGAGTCCGAAAAATATCTGGACTCACCACATCGTGTTCTGTACAAAGTCGCTTTGTTGTGTAGGCCGATGATCTTTTCTTTAG
>JAKPFY010000312.1 GCA_029551185.1 Bacillota bacterium | reverse complement strand
TCCAAGACAGACTTCTGGATGTTTGGGGGTCTTCACTTGAAAACATATGTGCCTCGCCGAGTAAGACGGCGCAGGCAAATCATGACTCGGCTTTTTGTCGGCTTGATTCTGGCAGGGTTAGGCGCGTCTGTCATTGTTATGCGTTATCCGTGGATCATACCCGGTGCCACAGACTTCATGGATCAAGCACGAGTATACCGGGATTTGGCAACGCTTCCTCTGACTGTGAAGATTAGTGTGGAAGATGCGGTGTTTTGGGGGCCGAACCTCTTTATTGTAAGTATCGGCATAGAGAATAACTCACGTTTTGCAATTCTTTGTAAAGACTTGCGTTTAGTGGACAGGCAAGGACAGGTCTACATGCCCAGCAGCACAAGTGTCTACTATGTGAACCGCGATGAATCCCTGTGGATGAGACAGGTTAATCCCGGCCAGAAGCTCAAAGGGAAGTATGCTTTTACTGTGCCGGACGGAGTTTTCGGGCTCATGTTCGCTGTGGACACTGAGATAGGACTGGTTAAACTCAAAGCTATCAGCGAAGTAGCGAGAGCATATTAAAAGCCATTTACATATGCCGAGGCGAGGGGTTCGCCGGGAGTTGGGTAAGCAAGTCCGATCCATTGTGCAAGTGGCTGGGAAGAATGTCGAGTATACTTGGCCAATCATGTGATGTTTACACTCTCTGAACGTGTGCACCCGCCAGGACGGTGGGCTCACCTATGCTGCGTGTGATGCGGCGTATACTGAGTAAGCAGGAATAATTTCCGATACGAGAGGATAAGGGAATAACTAGGGAGGTGCTACAGGTGGAGTCGGAGCGTGTGAAAGTAAGTTATGATAACGGTATGGTTTCCATCACAATAGACAGGCCTCCTGTGAATGTTTTGAACCTTGATATCTTAAGCGAACTGTCTCAAGCCTTCCGGAAGTTGGAGCAATGTGCTGAGCCTATGGTTGTAGTAATTACGGGGAAGGGCGGGAAAGCCTTTGTGGCCGGAGCTGATATTGTCGAGATTAGCGGGCTTACACGAGAAACAGGCAGAAGCCTTTCCAGGAAGGGGCATGAAGTCTATAATGAGATTTCAGACTTCCCATGGCCTGTAATTGCAGGGATTTCCGGACTCTGTCTGGGAGGCGGGATGGAACTTGCTCTCGCCTGCGATATCAGGATTGCTGCTGATAACGCTAAATTCGGACAGCCGGAAGTAAACTTAGGTATAATCCCGGGGTGGGGTGGGACCCAGAGGTTGCCCAGGCTTGTAGGTGCAGGTTTCGCCCGGGAACTGATACTGACAGGCCGCATCATAGATGCCGGGGAAGCCTTAAGGATAGGTCTTGTAAACCAAGTCGTGCCTTATGAAGATCTTAGTAATACTTGCATAGAGTTTGCAAAGACTATTCTGGGCAAAGCACCGCTTGCAGTAAAGATGGCAAAGCAGGCCATAAACGAAGGGATTGAACTCTCCCTTGAGGAAGGCTTAAAGCTGGAGGAAAAATGCTTTGGCGAGCTTTGCGCATCAGAAGACATGAAAGAAGGAACGTCTGCGTTTCTCAAGAAGCGTAAAGCTGAGTTCACCGGAAAATAAGAGAGATCGAAAGAGGTATATTCATGCTGTATCCGTCTATTGCTGTCCCCGGTCTTGAAATCGACGCCCAGAGTGTCCATGAAACCCTGATCGAGTTTGTGAAAACCCAAATGCTCAAGGCAGGACGCAACAAAGCTGTGTTCGGGCTTTCCGGGGGTCTTGATTCTGTTGTCTTGGCATTTCTTTTAACTGAGGCTCTGGGTTCTGATAATGTTCTTGCTGCTGTTCTTCCATATCATACTACCTGTTCCAAGAGTCTTCAGGACGCCAAGAATGTCCGGGACATTCTTGGGCTTCAATGTGTGACAATGGATATCACCCCTATGGTAAATGAGTGCCAAAGGACCCTTTTGGCTGCGACCGGAAAAGAGCCTGATAACGTACGGTTAGGGAATATAATGGCCAGACAGAGAATGATGTTGCTCTATGACTTGTCTGCGGCAATCGGAGGTCTTGTGATAGGAACAAGCAATAAGACAGAACTCCTTCTGGGCTACGGAACCCTCCACGGGGATTTGGCGTTCGCCTTTGATCCTTTAGGAGACCTCTACAAAACCCAGGTTCGTTCATACGCGAGGTATCTGGGGGTTCCCGAGAATATCGTGGTAAAACCCCCAAGCGCGGATTTTTGGGTAGGACAGACTGACGAGGCAGACTTGGGCTTTACCTATGATGATCTGGATAAGCTTCTCTATCTCATGGTGGATGGGAGACGAAGCAAACAGGAATTGCTGAAGATAGGATTTGACCGGGGGTTTATCGATGCGGTCAAGGCTCGCGTTCGTCGGAATAAATTCAAGGCAAAGATGCCGGTAATCGCCGGTTTGCAGAAACGAGGAATAGGGGGGGACTACCGCTATTGGCGGAGCACTACTTCACAGAAGAGCCGAGTTCAGAGCGGTCTATAAAGGAAATTGCCGTTGATATCAGGGGGTTTTCGTTCAGATTCCTGACAGACAAAGGGGTATTCGCAAGAGGCAAGCTTGATCGTGGAACAAGACTTCTTATAGAGACAATGGACCTTGACAGGGCAAGGAGAATCTTGGACCTTGGGTGCGGGTACGGTCCAATAGGCATTGTGGCTGCGCGGATCTCTCCGGAGTCAGAGGTTTTCATGGTAGATGTGAATAGGAGAGCATACGAACTTGCCGGAGAAAATATCCGCCTGAATCGGGTGCCAAACGCGAAGGTCATGTTGGGCAATGGGTTTGAACCTGTTCGTGGTACCAAGTTTGATCTCATCTTATGCAATCCTCCGATACGGGCAGGAAAATCAGTAGTCTTCCCCCTCATCACTGAGGCGCGGGAATTTCTTGAGCCGGGTGGGCGTCTGCTTGTCGTGGCCCGTACGAAACAAGGGTCAAAGAGCATTCTAAAGCATATGTCAG
>JAKPFY010000096.1 GCA_029551185.1 Bacillota bacterium | reverse complement strand
TGAACGTGTCCACCAGTATGATCCTAGGAGCGTCCTCAGGCATGAATTCATCATAAGCCTCTGCAACCTTCACGCTGTCCCCGACTATGAGAAATGCAGCATGAGGGACAGTTCCCGAAGGCTCCCTGCCAAGCAACTTCGCGGCAAGAATACAACTCGCCCCGTCAACTCCGCCGATAACAGCGGCACGCTCCATGACCGGGGCTACAGCAGGATGGACATGCCTTGCGCCGAAACAGATGACGGTCTTGTCTCCTGCTGCCTCCTTCGCAGCCCTCGCAGCAGTCGCCCATCCGCTGGAACTTGCAAGAAAACCGAGGATCGTAGTCTCAAACATTCCAAACTCATCATACGGACCTTCAATACGCATTACTACTTCTTTCGGAGTAAACTCTTCACCTTCAGGGACTGCCCATATCTTAACCTGCTTGTCCTCAAGAAGATGCAAGACCTCACCCACCCCGGCTAAGACCCCGGGTTTCCGCGGGAAGATCTCAGCGACCACAGAAGTTTTCCCAAGTCCCAGTCTATCCAAGATTTCTCGTGTCCTGACGAAATATATGTCTGTAGTAAGACCGCGGCGAATCTCGTCGTGTTCAGCTGAATAGAACCTTGTATTCGGATCTGCTGTAATTGCCTTAGCGTCAGCAAGAGTCCGGATCTCCTCAGACGACGGACAAGATGCGCGCTCGTCCCCTGTCATGGAAAACGCCCCTTTCAGAATTGAAACTTGCGACATATTAAGTGATATATAGAAGACCAACCGCCAATTTCGTGGAATTTCGCTCCAGATCAAGGATGATTATACCACAATCGGACAAGGACTTGCACTATATGCCATTATGCCTGTTAGGCAAGATGTCGTGTGCTAGGAGATCAGGATCATTCCTCCCATCGCCCTCTGTATACTTCATGGTATTTCCTATAAAGGCGAAGTACTTTCTTCACGTATTCCCTGGTTTCAGCAAATGGAATACTGTTAATGTCCTCTTCTCCCCCGCTCCAGCGCTGATCGTCAAGCCACTTATTGACATTACTGCGCCCGGCGTTATAAGCGGCAAGAGTCAAAACAGGATCCCCTCTGTACTCCCTTAGTAGAAATGCCAAGTACCACGTGCCGACTCTCACGTTAGTCATGGGATCGTATAGCATTTCAGAGTCGAATTCGCCTATCCCGAGTTCTCCTGCAATCCACTTGCCGGTGTCAGGCATGACTTGCATCAATCCTCTGGCCCCTTTAGGGGACACAGCCTCCGGATGAAACCTGCTCTCCACACGAATCACCGCAGTGATAAGAAAGGGATCCACCTCATTCTCCAGTGAGTATTGGGTAATTATATCTTTATAGTGGATTGGATACACTCTCTTCAAATACCACCTGGAATGAAATATGAGATATATCACAAGCATGATACCGAAGATTAGAAGCATCTGTCTTCCCACACGCCTAAGATTCACCACAAACACCAAACCACCGCCCTCTGCCTCGGGGCTGCTTCTTTTACTCTAATACCCTTATACATTATGAGCTTATCCTATTCATCATCCGGGAAGATACGGTCCGCTGTCGCGGCTTGATACATCAATACCCAGGAAGCGTAGGCCATCCATGAGTTTTGTTCTCAAGGCGTAAGGTGTGCCTGAGTTGTCAATGATAAGGTCTGCACTGCGCCTGGCGACTTCATCAAGATCACCCTGTCCTGATATGCGCTCCAAAGCTTCCTCATATGAAAGCTTATCCCTTTTCATTATCCTTGCTGTGCGTACCTCTTCTTCGGCAGTCACCGCTATGACCTTGTCAACAAGTCTATCCAAGCCTGCTTGATAAAGGACAGCAGCATCTACCACAACCAGGTCATGCTGCCCGGATGCCTCATTCAGTCTCTCTTTTGCAGCCTCCATAAGCTTAGGAAACATAATCCCATTCAAACGCCGGAGGGCCTCAGGGCGAGAGAAAACAAGCCGTCCCAAGGCCCTACGATTCAAAGTGCCTTGACCCAGGATGTAGTCCGGGCCGAACTCATCTCTTATTTCACCAAGCGCAGGCATCCCCGGCTCAACCAGCTCACGCGCGACGACATCCATATCAATAAGATAAGCCCCTAATAGAGTAAGTTCAGAGGCAATAAGACTCTTACCGCTTCCGATTGGGCCGGTTATGCCAATAATCACTTCGCATCTCACTACCGTTCGTAAGTATTCGTTCGCAGCACCAACTGTATTGAATGATGAGCCATGGGTCTACAACTTCTCGATCCTTTCCTTAAATCCTTCCTCTAACAGCTATTTCAATCGCATTGCCCCAAGAAGTATTAGTATACTCCCAGGTGCTTTTTCCAGTATGTGGTTTGGGACTGTCTCATGCATTCTTTTGCCTAAGATTAGGCCAAGGCTGACGAAAATACCTTGCATCACACCGGCCACAACCGGAGTAAGCGCGCTCGACATGCCTGCCATACCTGCCCCGAATCCTACGCCAAGCGCGTCAATGGCAAGAGCCAGCCCAAGGAGAAATCCTTCGTCAATGGTAAGCGTCCCGGATGAGTCCAGGTCCGCAGTAACCGGCTCTGCCAGAAACCCAGGGATCATTATGAGCACTCTTGCAATCTTGGATATGACTGTTTCAGTAGAGGTGTCATTTCCGTTCATATCGCAACCCACCTGGTTTCGGCGTTGGGATAGGGATAACGGCTTTAGCATGAGTATTCCCAGAATAATCAGGATACCGCTGCCTACAACCTTCGCTGCTTGCGGGCTTAACCGGTTGGCGACATAATCCCCGCTGCCAAGGGACAAGAAGATAACCAGTGCAGACACGACACTAATCACAATCAAGGTGGCAACAGGCACCTTGATCCCGCGCATTCCTTGTGCAATACCGACAAAAAACCCATCGACACTGACAGCAATAGCAAACAACACAACAGCAAGCACTAATCTTCCGCTCCTTTACCTGCACCTTCCTATCCCAATCACGATATGGCGGCAAAGGACAATTAGTGCCTGTACGGTATGACACCACGTTTTCCGCAAGTATTATGTCAGGATATATACTTTGCCGAAGGATTCGCAAAAGCGTTACTTTGCATGATGGACAAAGGTCTGAAACGGAATTGCAATCGTCAATGTAAAGAGCTTGGGCCGGGGATCTGCCTCAGCTGAACATAACCATGCCCATGGCTTTCCTGTATGACCTGTATCAGTGCATTCGTCCCGGAGCCCGGTTTTGCCGTACCCCACCTCAAACGTAGCGTCGCCTATCATAACAGTATACAGAGCCTCAAGGGTGCCTCTCTTCCCTTTGAAAGTGTATCCTAAAGCGAAGGAGGCATTGTCTCGCAACTTGCAGTCTAACTTGTTGTATAAAGTCGGCGCATAATGGGAAGTCTTCTTTGGCTCCCTGGCAAGCAGCAAAGCTGTTGTATTGGTGAGCCGCTTATCGATGACAATGTTTATCTCGCCGTATGCCACAAGCGTGACCTCAGGACTCTTTCTCTCTCTATGTAAATACTTGGCCAGTCCGGCTAAGAACATGTCCACTTGATCCACATCATCAGACATGAACGCGTGTTCCAGTTCACCGTATACTTCCCCGGAAAGTTTTCGGGTGTATTCCCCAACACTTGTGTAACTTGGAAACGTAAGCGTGCCTTGCTCATACCCGCCCTTGCCTTCCAATTTTCCGTATTCTGTAGACTTGATCTTAACGCCGCATTCAAGCTTATAGGCTGTCCCTTGAGCTTCCCTATGCTCCTTCGCCACCTGCCAAAGCCTGCCCCATATTTCGTTGCCTTCCGGCGACTCATATGACATCTTTGCCCTGGCCCGCATCGTGTGATCTCCTAAATAATCACCTGTGTCCGCCAGGGTCTTGTCGAGATATCCATCGAGAGTCAATATAACATCAGAAGACAGCTTGAACTCAACTTCACCGGACACCTTGTTCTTAGATGACCCTTTCTCCAAATCGAAGCTGCCGTCATAGTTGGTAGCGCGCTCATTAGCAAGGGCAATCTTCACGTTCCGCCCAAAGAGATGAAGCATGGTCCTGCCCTCTCCGCGTAGATATCTCTTACCTTCATAGTCAAAGGCGTCGCTTGAGTCTTTCTTATGCGCTACTACAGCAAAACCGTGTTCGACTGCGATTAGATCCCCAACAAGTGTGATGTTCCTTAATTGAAGTTTCCTGACCTTAAATGAAAACGCATGTTTTGGTTCGTAAGGGTTACCTGCCTTTGTACCTGTATTCACTGCAAGCGCTCCCTGCAAGGTAGCCTTCTTAGATAAGGGAATCGGGATTTCCATATCTATACTGATATTCTCATCTATATCGATGTTCACGTCTCTATCAATGTCCCCATCCGCACCAATATCCCCACCACACCCGGTGTTATTGTCATCACCGGAATTTGCCGGTTTTCGGTGGATGCCATATGTAAGACCTAAGCCTACGCCGGCCGGCAGTTCATAGGTGGCTCGCATAGCCCCGTACCGGGATTCCCGTGTCTCGCCTTTCTTGTCAGTGAAAACCGCTCTGACTAAATAACCCAATATGTCCGTTCCCCACGGTTCACCTGTAACTTTTAGGACTACCATGTCTTCAGTGTCAATCTCCCTGACCAGCCCAAGAGGGTCTTTTAGGCTAACGAACGCATAATCACTTCGAGTTGCGTCAGTGAGGCTAAGGCTAAACAGATCGCCTTTATAGGCAAAGAGATACTCATCATTAGGATCCAAGGCAACAGCGAATTCGCCCCTTTCCACATCTTTGAACAAGATCAGCGGCACATGGGCGTTAAATGAGCCTCCCTCTTTTGGGCCATTCTCTGATGAGAACTTCTCCATTGCGGTTTCCGCAGGCGGGCGGTCTTCCGGTGAACCTTTCGTCAGTAGGCTGTCTGCAGGCAAGTCTTCCATCTGCAAGCGTTCTTTTAGTATGCTCTTCCCGACAAAATCAAAAGTGAGATAAAGCGTAGACATTCCTAAGAGATCTGCACACTTCGTTGTTCCACCGGGATTTATGGAAGTAACGGAGTCAGCCTGATCAGCTGCTTCGCCGTCATACATGAGACTCCCGACATACTTTCCGCTTACTTCAAGCATAGATCCATATACAGGTGCAGCAACCACTACCACCAGTATAAGAGTGGCACTTACTGCAAAATTTTTGCGCATTACCCTTCCCCCTTATCGGGTTTTACACTATGTCTTCATACGATAAGACACAATGCAAAAGCACTTACTGATATACGGATGCATACCGGTATTTTACATAATAATGCCTTAATTGTCAAATTATGTATATGGAATAAGGGGCCAAGCTGAATCGTATCGTGTTTGAAATCCTCAGAAACAAGCGCAGAGGCTTAAGGGGAAAGACACGAAAAGCCCCAGGGAGCAATCCCGGGGGCTTTTCGGTTCACAGATTCAGGCTGGTCTTTACCCAGCCGGTTTCTGCTTAGAACGGAACTGTAATCTTCAGTGTGAAGAGATACGGCTCCGTCTCTTCTGTAGAAGCGTTGCAGAGCCATGCCCATGGCTTGCCGTCATCATCATCATCATCACATGGATCAGAGGCAAGTCCGCTCTTACCGTAACCTACCTCAAGTGTGCTCTCGCCGATCTTCACTGTGTAGTCGGCATCAACGGCTACCTTATCGTTTCTGTAAGTGCAGCCTACTCCGAGAGCGCTGTTCTCTGATATGTTGTAGGTAAGTTTGTTGTGAAGTGCAGCATCATAGTGCTCGCCGGTGCCTACCACTAGGGCGATCTTATCGCTGAACTGATTGTTGATAGTGATGTCAGCATGCCCGTAACCTACGAACTTCGTTGTTGAAGCTCCTGTTATGTCATCGCCTTTTGCAAGACCTGCAGCGACAAAGTCCACCTTTTCGACCCCGCCAGGCAGGAACGTCTGCTCAGCAACAGCGTACAGACTGGCATCTAAGCAATTTGCATCCTTAAGCGGCTCGTCTTCCTTGAAGTCATAGTCCTTGAACTGGTAAGCAGCTTCACCTGATACAGTGACTCCCTCAAGAGGCGTTGCGTCGAATCCGCCGTCGATTCTGAACCCTGAGCCTTCAAGAGCAAGTGCTTTGCCCTTACCCCAGGTGCCACGGCCCCAGAGCTCCAGCATATCACTGAACACGTATGTACCCTTACCATAGACCTGGGCGTCAAAATCATCAGCGTTGTCGCCCGTGTCCAGGCAAGTATTGTAGTACCCGCCCATATCGACTGCCAGCGGCTCAAGCGGCCGGAACTCAACATTCGCGCCAATTTCGTTATAGGAGTTCTCATCTTTGCTTGTATCTGCATTTATCAGGTACTCGTCGTAAACCTTTAGAGCGAAGTTCATATTAGCTATGTCGAGAGCGGTAAGCGCTTCACCGTACAGGCAGAGATTACCGTTATAGGCTGAAACGTCGCTCTCAGAAGCTGATCTTGTGTCAGGTGCTACTGCGACGAAACCCTCATCTACAAGGTGCATATCAGCATTGAACGTTATTCCTTCAAACGCCATGTCGTTCAGATTGATCTCCAGCGCTTTCTTGACTCCTTCCCACTCTTCGGTTGTTCGAGTCCTGGTATTACCCAGCGCAAGCGCTGCTGTGAACGTAGCTTCTTCTGAAACAGGCAGCGGACCGGTTATGTCGAGGCCAAGGTTACGCACTAGATCGTAGGATGGATTATCCTGAACGAGTGCATCTTCTTCGTCGCTATAGTACGCATAGTCGTGAGCAGCTAAATGTTTTACACCGGCAGTCAAACCGAGAGCATATCCGTCTGCCACGTCATATGTCGCCCTACCCAGAACATAGCGGAAATCCTTGTTGGAGACCTCATCAGCTTCGTTGATATTCTCAGCGGTATAGACAACATATGCGTTAGTATCAACATCATACGGCTGACCTTTAATTTTCAGAACGCCATACTCATCTTCAAGAGCAACTATGCGATCTCCCAGGCCCAGCGGATCGCCGAGGCTGCTGAATGCATAGTCTCCCTTTGTCTGATTGCTCAGGCTGATTACAAACGGATACCCTCTGTAGACAGCCCAGAAGGAATCGTCAGGATCTGCATCAACCGTAAAGTTGTCGCCCTTGTACAGGCAAAGCGAAAGATGCCCTTCTACTGTTTCGCCTTCAGCAAAATCTAAGGTCAAATACAGGGTGGACATTCCCAGAATATCGATACCGGAAGTCTTTCCAACGGCATTGACAGAGTTTACGAGTGTCTTGTTGTATTCGATCTCACCTACATACTTGCCGCTGACTTTAAGCTCCGCGCCTAACGCCGGAACAGCCAACACTGCAACAAGCATGAGGGTAAGAACTGTAACTAAGTTCTTTCTCATTTCTTTTCCCCCTTAAGGTTATCGGTAATTGTTCTTTGCGACCCCAAGGGGCGTATCATCATTGTGAGTTGCCTTGTTTCCTCACAACCCTTACGCTCCCACAGAGTCAAGGCTTTAATTGTTCCTTCATAATCTGCTGCGACTTAGCTGCGATGTATGTCCGTATTTATACGATTAGCCTCGTAGCTAACCTTTGGGTTGCACCTCCCTTCCTGCTACGTGGCTAAAATTAGACAGAACACAGACTTTGGGTATACTATTGCAAGATGATACCATAGGTCGGCATAAATGCCAATAGACACCTCAAAACCCATCCGGCGACTATTATTCTACGTGCCTCCGGATTTTCCTTCTATGATCGACAAGAAACTTCAGGAATCGTCAAGTAAGTTTCCTTAGATCAAGCCAGTTAGGTCCTGCTTTGACATCTGCCTTAAGCGGCACATCAAGAACAACAGCGTTTTCCATGGTTTCGCGAACCAAATCCGCGACTTCCTTGAGTTCATCTTTAGGCACATCAAAAACAAGTTCATCATGAACCTGAAGTATCATCTGTGTCCTCAGCCCTCTCCTCTCAAGCTCTCCTGCGACACCTACCATCGCAAGCTTGATTATGTCGGCAGCAGTCCCTTGAATCGGAGTATTCATGGCCGTCCTTTCTGCGAATTTCCTCCGTGGAATGTTTTTGCTACGGAGGTCGGGTAGGTAACGCCTTCTATTTAGGATCGTCGTTACATACCCGTCCTCTCTTGCCTTTGCCACAACCTCATCTAAAAACCCCTTTACCCTCTTGTAATGACTGAAGTAGCTTTCGATGAATCCGGAAGCCTCTGCTCGGGTGATCTTTATGCCTCTTGCCAACCCAAAATCACTTATACCATAGATTATGCCGAAGTTAACAGCTTTGGCTTTTGCCCTCATTTCAGGAGTCACATCCTGAAGATCCACCCCGAATACTTTGGCTGCGGTGCGGGCATGGACATCCTCATCTTTTCTGAACGACTCCATAAGGGTCTCGTCTTTGGAAAAGTGAGCAAGCACACGAAGCTCAATCTGAGAATAGTCAGCGCTTAATATGACACTTTCTTCGTCCCCCGGGACAAAAACCGCCCTAATCTTACGACCGTCTTCTGTGCGGACAGGAATATTTTGAAGGTTTGGATCGCTGCTGGACAAGCGGCCGGTGGAAGTCACAGCTTGATTGAACGTAGTATGGATACGCCCTGTTTCCGGATTTATCAAAGCACCAAGGGCGTCAGCGTAAGTGCTCTTTAATTTGGCAAGCTCGCGATAATCCAGGACTTTCCCGGCGATATCATGACTGAAAGACAAAGTCTCCAAAACTTCGGCGTCAGTGGAATAACCGGTCTTAGTCTTTTTGATAGGAGGTAAGCCCAGTTTTTCAAAGAGGATGAAACTGAGCTGCTTCGGTGAGTTAATGTTGAACTCCTCTCCTGCCAGTCGGAAGATTTCCTTCTCCAATTCAGCCAGCCTTTCGCCCAGGTCAGAAGAGAGCTCACCAAGACCGTGAGGATCCACTTTGACCCCTGCCATTTCCATGTCTGCAAGTATTTTGACAAGGGGCATCTCCACATCCAGAAACAGCCTGTCCATACCAAGCTCAGAGAGTCTCTGACTTAGGACATCCCGAAGCTCGGGAAGCCTCGCTAAGCCTTGGCATACCACGTCCCTGACGCTGTCTGCCCGCACTTCGCCAATCGTCCTTGGAAGGCCTCCTCTGCCTGAACGCGAGACCAGGTCGGAGACGACAGACACCTCGGCGCCCAAGTAATCCCTGATAATATGCTCCATATCGGTGTTCCGATCCGGACTTGCCAGGTAAGCCCCGATCATCGTGTCAAATATCGAGCCTGACAGTGTAACACCGCGACGCTTCAGATGAATAATCTTCGTTTTGGCGTCATGACATATCTTATGTATATTCACATCCTCAAACACAGGCTTCAGAATGCTAATAGCTTGCTCCTCAGGAATACGAGGCTCGCCCCGGCCTGTATGGGCAAAAGGCAGGTAGAATCCTTGCCCGGGAGGATGCCAAATCGCGATACCGACAAGCCCTGCACGCATCGGGTTTTCACTGTCAGGAATTGTCTCGAACGTAAATTCACCTGCATGCGTCAGCTCCTCTAAAAGAGCCTTAACTCCTTCCAAGTCCCCTAATGTCACACATTTGTCTCTTCCCTTTCCGGCCTCGTCTTTCTCTCCTTGTGAAACCTCGCCTTGAGTATCAAGGCTGAAAAGGTTTGGCATTCCAAAAGAGGCTACACCTCTCATCCCGAGTTTGTCCTCAAAACGCTTCATCAGACTCCGGAACTCAAGACGTCTTAGGAGGCCCACAAGAGCAGGCCAATCAGGCTCCTCCACATGACATTTCTCAAAACTGAACTCTATCGGCGTTTCTCGATCAATTACAGCGAGCCTCTTAGAAAGTTTTGCCTGATCTTCATGTTCTTTAAGCAGGCCTCGTATTCGCTCCGGGCGCACAGCATCTACATTGTCAAGGATATCCTCGATCCCGCCCAGGGTCTGTATAAGCTTGACTGCGGTTTTCTCTCCGATTCCCGGCACACCCGGGATATTGTCAGATGAATCTCCTGCCAGGCCTTTGACGTCAGGTATATGTTGAGGACTGACTCCGAAGCGCTCCTTTACCGCTTCTTCGTCATAGATTTCCATTTCGCTTATGCCCCTCTTTGTAAGCATGGCTTTGGTGAGACCTGACACAAGCTGCAAGGCATCTCTGTCGCCTGTCACAATAAGACATTCATGCCCTGCTTCTTCTGATTTCTTCGCGACTGTCCCAATGATATCGTCTGCCTCATACCCGTCAATCTCCAGCACAGGGATGCGAAACGCGGCGAGAAGCTCTTTAATGAGCGGCATTTGTGAGCTAAGTTCATCAGGCATTCCCTTCCTGGTAGCTTTGTATCCGTCATACTCCAAGTGCCTGAAGGTAGGCCCTGATTTGTCGAACGCCACAACCAACATATCCGGCTTTTCCTCATCCATCAAACGGATGAGCATATTTGCAAAGCCATACACGGCATTAGTAGGCTCACCTTCTTTGGTGGTAAGCTTTGCTTGAATCGCGTAAAAGGCGCGGTTCGCAAGGCTGTTGCCATCGATAATTACAAGTTTTTGCCTCCTCATAATCCTTCCTCCGCATGTCAGCGTTAGTATGTACATACACCGCCTATATCATCATATATCATCAGAGTCTTCCCCATTCGCCCTCTGATTCCTGCAATTTAGTGTGCAGTGCCTGTGGATTTCAGTAGGACACACTAATCCGGACAAGGAAATCCCAATTCACCAAACCTGACTACACAGGATCTCCCGATTTTTCTTGCATTGTAAGTCCTTGCCGGTTAACTCCTAGGATGAGGCAGGCGTGTTTAGAAGGGAGCCTGCTGAATTCAGTAAGCAATAAGGACAGCGCAAAGAAGAAAAGGGTCAGTACATGAATAAGGCACCCTCATCGGGTGCCGGCTTTCGAATCTTTGCCTTCCGGAGCTCAATAGGAAGCATATGGAGGCATATGGTATCTTATCGCTAAAGATTAAGCAGCTTCATAAGAACATATTGCGCAACTTCGATCTGACCGTAAGCCTTTGCTTGTTCCCAATCAGAATCAAGGAGCGCCATTATAAGGTCTTGCGATACCCCTAACTCGTCAGATAAAGCGCCTACCACGCGTTTCTTCGCAAGCTCACTGAGCTCAGCCCAATTCTGCTTCAGGATTGTGGTCGCTTCTTCTTCCGTAAGTCCCCTTTCCACCAGGTTCCGGATGAGCTTCGGTTCAAGGCCTTCCCTGACAGAGTTCCAGTCGGATCTTGCTAACGCTTCAACGTCCGGAGGAGACAAAGTCCCCTTGGAAAGGATGCTGATCTTCGTTGTGACGTCATCCTTAGTGACAAGGCCGCGTGCTTTTACGAATCTCGCCTCACCATAGACATCAGATACGATATAAACCTCGTCACCACGCAATAACCTGTCAAGTTCGGCTTCTACATTGTTTCTGTAGATAGCTGTATCAAGAGCCATAGTTATCTGTTGTTCGACTCCGCCCGGGGTGGTAATTGTGAGGATACCTTGCTGATTATCGGTTTTCTCAAGCTTCCCTTCATAAATACGGAGATCGATAAGGGATTTTATCATGTATGCAGTCTCAGCTCGTGTCGCAGGAAGCTCCGGTTCAAAGACTACACCGAAGTGCACCGGGAGCACCCCAAGGGCATTGGCAATTTCAATACTGCGAAATGCCCAGTGATCCTGGCTTACATCTATGAAGCTCGCTTCGGGCTGTTTGAGGCTGTCCATCTTATCGCCAAGCTTTATCCCTCGGATTAGTATCTCGGTCATTTCCGCTCTGGTTATGTCTTTCCAAGGACGAAATGTACCATCGGGAAAACCTGAGACTATCCCTGCTTCTGTAAGAGCGGCAATGTACGCTTTAGCCCAATTATCCTTGATATCACTGAATGTAGGTTCACCTGCAGCCCGGACCCTGAAAGCCCTGGCTACCATTTTCGAAAACTCTGCCCTTGTTACCGGATTCTCCGGTTTGAATGTGCCGTCAGGATAACCTGCGATTATCCCTTCATCCACTAAGGCCGAGATGGCTTCCTCAGCCCAACAGCCTTCGACATCAGTTGGCTTGGTCGCTGCGTCAACTTGAAGAGATAATGCAGACGATGCGGTTATGCCAACGACCAACAGCGCAACAACTATAGCCTTGATAAATGCGGATCCCACAATTCTTTGAGCTTGCCCTGTCTTATGCGCTATGCGGTATATAATCATATATGCCAAGTCCCCCCTTTGCCGTGCTCCTGCCCAGCTTGATGGGTCTTTATCCCATCAATTACGGCTATTCCACATAATGCGGCCTATACCTTTATGTAAGTTGTGGACGTTTGGGGGACATATGGCGGATTTGCTACCTTATGCCTGGTGTATTTTGACGAGGCCCGTTTTCTCCGCCATTCTCCATAGACGATTCTCCTTTTTCAATCCAGGCAATGTTTTACCGCGTCTCTCTGCCTAGGCTTCTTTAAGTATCCTGATCCCATAACGCATTCCACCAATCAACAGGCACCCTTGTAGATATTGGAATTTGTGTTATTCTTAAGGTCAATGTCTGCGGATCCCAGGTGATTGCAACGTCTTCCAAGAGACGCTGGAGTTCATCAAGGGACACATGAAATCTTCCACCTCTTAAAACCCCTTTTGCATCCTTTTGATCGACAGTCGCAGATTGCAATCTGGCATCCCAACCCACCTTATAGCCGAAAGCCTCAGCCACAGGCCTTAACGCCACCAGAACCCGGTCGCCTTCAATGCGCGCAAGATCCATCTCAACGCGGACCGAATCCCGAGCTCCGGCAGGATCAGTATCAGCCGTGTCATTACCTGGAATTGCGTTCATACCGCCGCCTGCCTCGTCGCAGGCGCTGCTTGAAGCGCCGGATAGAATACGCGTATCTACAGCCTTTTCGCAATCTTTACCGGTCGATGCTGCGCCCATCTCGCCACAAGTATCACTTGTTATGGCATATGCCAAATCCGCTTCGCTGCATATGTCGCCTCTTATGGCATATACGAGGCTTGGTTCGGCGTATGCGTTACCTGTCGTAGCATATGCATGGCTCACTCCGGCACTTGTGTCAGAGGCTGCTGCAAACGCGTCTCCCTCCTTGCGACTCTTACAGCTTGAAGAATAAGTCGTCATGTCAGCACTGTCTGCTGTTCTTTGACTGTCTCCTGCAAGATGCACATGCACAGGCTCAGCCACAACACTTATCTCCACTCTTACCTGCCAAGGGACGGGTTCCGGTTTCCCGCGAGCCGCGTCTATCAAAGCAGCTAACGCATGCCGGTCTATATCAGGCATCGCGGGAGAGATAGCATCACTCATCGTATCAGACTTTGCGTTAAGCATTACCTGAACTAATGAGGTTCTTAGAGCCTCTATGACCTGTTCTGCCGTGTTTGTCCCCCGCTGATATAAGTCCTGATGTACAGTAAGCCGCATTGCCATAGGCCCGTCTCCATAGGAGCTCACCTCTATGGTCTCGTAGGTAAACTCCACCTTAGTGCCTATAGGAACAATATCAAAAAGCTCCATGACATCCTTATCACGCATTCTAATGCAGCCTGAAGTGACTGCTTTCCCAATGGATGCCGGGTTGTTCGTTCCGTGGATGCCATAACCTGCCCAACTTAGACCCAACCACCTACATGAGATGGGGTTATCCGGGCCGGGCGGCACCGGAGACCTGCCGTCCGGGGGATACCAGGTTGGATACTTGGCCTTATTGACTACTTTACAGGTGCCGATACGGCTGGGAGAAGCAGGTTTCCCCACTGCTATCGGATACTCTTTTACAGGGGATTCGCCTGAGAACAAAGTGAGTTTGAATGCAGGGACATTAATCTGAATCCAATAAAGCCCGGATTCTCTATAAGGTTTGGAGAATCCGGAGGAATCTATCGAGGCATCATAGATTGAACCGGCGAATGAAACAGCCGAAGGCATAGGGGAAACGAGGAACAACTCCACACAAAGAAAAAACGCGCACGTCAGCGCGGTCCGGCGAATGCAGATCCTTCTTGGCACCGAGCTTCCCTCCTGCTCCGATAACCCTGTCTTGCTGACACAGGCCGCAATTAACTTGCAGTTGGGGGATTATGCTTGCGCCACTGTGTCCGGCTTGCACTAATATATTCTGTGGGCAGAAAGGATATACCAGAGACAAGCTGGGCATATATCAAAAGGAGCGTGGAATAACCACGCTCCGGATAACGCAACCAAATGGTAATCGCCGGCACTTTCCAGATTCTTATCAATATCTTGGTCCCTGCCGGAAACTATACGGACTATGACTAGAGAATCGCTTCATCCAGCTTTGCTTCGAGTATAGCAACGAAGAGCTTTACCGCATTCTTCATATCGTTCATATCCGCCATTTCTGACGGCGTATGGATATACCTCGTAGGAACCGAAATCGCGCCTGACGGAACCCCTTCCCTGGTAAGGTGGATAGGCCCTGTATCCGTCCCGCCGCCCTCCAGGATCTCGAGCTGATAAGGAATCCCGTTTTTCTCGGCAGTCTCCGTCATAAACCGTCTGACACGGGGATGGGTGAGCACAACTCGGTCCTTTACCTTAATCGTCGGCCCTTCACCCAATTTCACCGCCATAGTGGGCGCCTCAGGCGTGTCCCCTGTCCCTGTCACATCCACGGCAAATCCGACGTCAGGATTAATTCCGTAAGCAGCAGTCTTAGCACCGCGCAGGCCCAGTTCCTCCTGGACTGTGAAGACTGCATAGACCTGATTGGGAATCTCTCTGCCGGCAAGCTCCTTCAGCGCCTGTACCAAGACTGCGCAACCTGCCCGATTATCCAGGGATTTTGCGATGACTCTGTCTCCCTGAAAATGAGCTTCCCTATGAAATGCGCCAATGTCACCGATTGACACCTTTTCCTTGGCTGAAGCCCCGTCTTTTGCGCCGATGTCTATAAACATCTTGTTAAGCTTCAGATCCTTCATGTCATCCAGCTTTTCCATGCCGAAGGCGCCAATTGTGCCATTGTCGAAAATCACCCTCTGCCCTATCAGCATAAACGGCGAAATTCCACCCATGTTTGAGAATCTCACAAAGCCCTCATCATCAATGTGGGTTACAATTACGCCGATCTCATCCATGTGGGCGGCAATCATCACTCTGGGGCCTTGGCCTCTTCGGATAGCTATGAGATTACCCATTGCATCTACTGTTACTTCATCTACAAGGCCCTCAACTTCCTTCCGGATGACATCTCTTATCCTGCTCTCATTTCCGGCGGGGCCAAAAGCCTCAACCAACTTCTTTAACAAGTCTTTCAAAAGGGTAGCCCCCTCTCTTCAATACTGTCGAGAAAAGCTGCCATAAGCTTTATGGCATTCTCAAAGTCACACTTGTCTATAATTGACGCAGGGGAATGGATGTATCTGGTCGGGACGGATACGACCACTGCCGGAATACCTTCTCTCACAAGATGGATTCGGCCTGCATCTGTACCACCTGTGGTAAGCTCCCTCATCTGGTAAGGAATACCGTTCTTATCGGCAACTTCCATGAGCCTCTTAACAATCCTCGGGTCAGCCACAAAAGATGCGTCCGCATGGGTTAGGGCAGGGCCTTTCCCCAGAGAGGTCGAATACAGATGCTCTTTCGACCCTGGGACATCAGATGCGGTGGTGCCTTCGAATGCGATAGCGATATCCGGCTCCAAGCTGTATGACGCGACCTGCGCTCCGCGCCCACCTACCTCTTCCTGCGCGGTAAAAACGCCTTGGAGCGTGAAATTCCACTGTTTATCCATCATTAAGAGCCTGGCAAGGACAGCGCACCCTACCCTGTCATCAAAGGCTTTGGCCTTCGCGCGGCTGGTACCGATATCCTGGTACTTCGTGGCGAATATAATGCCGTCACCTGGCTTTACAAGTTTTTCAGCCTCATCTTTGTCTTTAGCGCCGATATCTATGAACAGGCCGTCGATATCAAAAGGCTTGTCAGCTTCCTCCCTTTTCTGGAGGTGGATAGGCTTTGCGCCGATTACTCCCGGGACGCGATCCTTCCCTACATAGACTGATTTGGACACCAAAACTCTCGGGTCAACACCGCCGATAGGCTTAAACCTGAGAGTCCCTGAGTTTTCGATATACATAACCATTAGTCCGATCTCATCCATATGAGCGGACAGCATGACTTTGGGACCTTTCTCGTTGCCGTTCTTTATGGCGATCAGGTTCCCTAACGCATCTGTTTCCACTTTGTCACAATAGGGGCTGACCTGCTCCCTTAAGATAGCTGCGACTTCTTGTTCCTGTCCTGAAACACCGAAGGCTTCTGTGAGGGTTTTTAGAAGCATTTCAATCCCTCCACATACTTCTTATCGAGCCGAACTATGAATTCCGCAAGCAGCCTGCCGGCCCGCTCAACGTCAGTTAAGCATACAGTCTCAACCGCTGTATGCATGTAACGCAAAGGTATGGATACCAGGCCTGTGGGGATCCCGCCTCGGGTAACCTGTATCGCAAAAGCGTCTGTCCCGCCTGGATGAGGACTTGGATCTGTTTGATGAGCAATCTCCAGTTCACGTGCGATAGTTTTCAGTCTCTCAAATACTGCAGGATGAACTGCAGGCGAGATGGCGATTCCAGGGCCTTTGTCCATGGAGATAGTTTCATACTCCGGGACCGAAGACTGGTCACCGAATCCAACATCAATAGCGATACCTACGTCCGGGACTATGCCGTACGCACCGGTAATTGCGCCCCTTACTCCTACCTCCTCCTGGACAGTGGCGACACAATACACATCAGCATGGTGACGCATGTCACGAAGGATTCGGAGACATTCAAACAGGACGCCTACCCCTGCCCGGTCATCCATGGTTTTCCCTGCCATGAACCTGCCTTGCAACTCGATGGGAGTCTGGGCAAAAGTTATTATGTCGCCCACCCGGACCAGTTCACGGGCCTCATCACCTGTGAGGCCGACATCGACATATAAGTCTTCCCATTTTACCGACTTTTCCCGCTCTCCGGGATCTTGAACGTGTGGGGGCTTTGCCCCTACAACACCGGGCAACCTCCTGCGTCCGTGGACCACTACTTCAAGTCCGGGCAAAATCCGTCTGTCGATACCCCCGATTTGAGTTACCCTGAGGCAACCCTGATCCTCAATTTTCGTAACCATAAGTCCAATTTCGTCCATGTGTGCTGCAAGCATAACACGGGGATGAGGCGCACGCCCAATTCCTCGCTTAAGCATAATGAGATTGCCAAGAGCATCAGTTCGGGCTTCATCAAACAACCCGGACATTCCTTTCTGCACGACGGCAGCGACCTTGTCCTCATGGCCGGATGCGCCGGGTTCTGAGATTATACTGCTCAGAAACTCGGCGAGTCCTATTGTTGCCATACCCAACCCTCCATTCACCAAAACTGGCATCCGAAAAAGAGCTTCTACCAAGCTATTTATCTTCTTCGGCAGACAGTCTGATTCCTGCTATATCCAAACAAGTTTCGACAATGATTAAGCTCATTCTGCCCTTTCTGATTTATTCCGTAAGAATTAACGAGCAAAGGTTCAGTCAAAATGATCGTACCCCTTAAAGGAAAGGCTCTGCTTGGTGCCATCACTGCCTACCAAGACAACACCTTCCGTCTCAGGTGTAATATGCCCAACTATATACATAGATCCACCGGCATTAGAAAGCGCATCCCTCACCCGATCAGTGGATTCAGGCGGGAAAGCAAATACCAGCTCGAAATCTTCGCCTCCGGATAATGCCCATTCAAGAGGGTCAAATTCTAAACATCTGGAAGCAAGCAGCGTGGAGTACCCTATCGGAACAGCGTCTTCCCTGAGCGTAACCCCGACTTTGCTTTCTCTTGCAATATGGTGGACTTCACTTGCAAGTCCGTCGCTGATATCCATCATAGCGCTTACCACGCCTGTTGAGGCAAGGGCACAACCTTCGCGGACCCTCGGCATAGGTTCCAGGTGTGCCTTTATCAGTTCATCGAACCAAGCAGCTTCAGATTCCCGGTCCGGCGATGCAGTTCCTCTCTCTGCTACGACTTGAGAAAGCCCGTCCTGTGTGTCCTCAATCCTTGACACGTCCTTTAACTGTATTTCAGGTTGTACTCCCGCCTGCAGCCCTTGTTGCACTCTCGGTCCCGCTCCCGGTTGGGTCCCTCCCTGCTCTTTAGGTTGTGCTCCCGATCCCGATTGCGTCAGCGGTGTTACTCCTAACTTGGCATCCCTAGTGTGCTTCCACGTGATCCCTTGTTCATGACCCATTTTCTGTAGACACGCCAGCCCTGCTGCAGATCTCCCAAGACAGCCGGTGACAGCGATAAGGTGACCCGGTCTGGCGCCGGATCTAGTGATAGGCGAGTCAGTTGAGCCGAGGATTGCGATGTTTATCACCATTGCTTTAGGAGAACTTACGGTATCTCCGCCTACCAGCTCCACACCGAATCGGTCGGCAATATCCAGCATTCCCTTATAGACACCTTCTACGTAGGTATCATCCACCCAGTCGGCAATACCCATAGATACAAGAGCAAACAGAGGGACTCCGCCCATAGCTGCAATGTCACTGATATTTACCGCAAGCGCCTTCCAACCCAGTTGCCAAGGGCTTGTGTATTCCTTTATGAAGTGCACTCCTTCAACCAGCATGTCGCAGGCTGCCAGAAGCTTACCGGGGGGAGGGGAAAGGACTGCAGCATCATCTCCTATTCCCAGAGCAACGCCTTTACCGCCTGTGCCAATCCACTGCCTCACGCGATCAATGAATCCAAACTCACCGCCTGTGATTACCATTTACGATTCATACCAGCCTTTCTCCTTGGCATCAGATCGTCGACACTCCACACGCCAATAATGGCAAACCAGGTGATGATGACCGTATCTCATGCAACGCAGCCCGTGGCCCGGCATAAGCCCATGGTTCGCCAGACAGGACATCTTCCGCTTCAGTAGATGAAAGACGACGATTATTAAGAAGGTGTGCCCGGCACTGCCACTTACGGAGCACCCCGATATTGCATGTCACAACTAGTATACGCCGGCAGTTGCCCGGCTTAGGCGCAGTAGAGATGCGACACAGATACAACCGAGAAGCGACACTAATACGACACAAGTGCGCCTGACCTACATAGTATGCGCTAAATTGCCACCACTTGCCCGCCGGTCATATCTGGAAGATCCTTAGCATCCAGCTGAAAGACAGAGTTGGGCGTGCCCCCTGCCGCCCATATCTTTTCATATTGGAGTAAGTCCTCATCAATAAATGTGCAAATATCTTGCAGATGCCCCAGAGGAGGGACTCCGCCGATTGCAAAACCTGTAGTATTACGGACGAATTCAGCATCTGCCTTTTCAATAGGTTCACCTATGTACTCTGCGATCCTCTTTTCGTTGACTCTGTTAGAGCCACTGGCAATTATGAGGACAGGTTTACCTGTGCGTTTCCCCCTGAAAACCAACGATTTAGCGATCTGTCCTACTGTACACCCAACGGCATTAGCTGCTTCAACTGCTGTTCTCGTAGTGTAAGGCAGCTCAATGACTTTGTAGTCAAAACCCCGCAGTTTTAGGAGATCCTGTATTCTCCGTGAAGCAGAGCTAAGTGTTTCAGACATTCCTCCTACCTCCTCAGCCTACTTATCACTGGTACTTAGCTTCTTCAGATATGGTAGCCGAAATAGGCGACCACTGCAACATTCTGTCAAGCGGGCAAATCTCGGGATTCTCATCGCACCAAATATGGCGTATCATAATATTGATGACGCCAGCCTAGGGTCTCAGCTACGCTGTCCGGTTTTCGACCGCCTAAACCCCGATCCGTGGTGGAAAATAGAGCGTATTCTTCCCAGGCGCGCTTGAGATGTTAGAATATCTGTCACCTGCTTTGTCACAATAAGCGAAAGAAGCGCGTATTCCCAAGGGGGAGGCCGAGCCCCTAACTGTCAGGCTCCTTGCAGGGACTTACCAATTCGTGTCGAATATCAGTACCGGCAGAGAATAGGATGCCGGCATTCTTTCAGCGTAGGAAAGGCGCAACCTAATCATTCCGATCCACGTTTCTGACTCGGAAGATAAAAGTTAGGAGGTGCCGCAATGGATCCTTTACTTCATCGGGTTATTGGCGACCTCATTCACATATGGGAAGCTAATGATCATGCACGTCTTATTCGTTATGCGAAGTCGGAAGACGAGGAAATAAGGAAAAAGGCACAGCAGGCCTTAAGAACAAGAGACCATCTTGCATATGCAGGACTGGGAATCGCGGGAATGATCGGACTCCGATCACTGATACGCGAGGTGTCCGGGCTGTTGCTTGGAGCGCGTACTACAAGAAAGCTATGAATTCTTGAAATGCATAGCGTATCTGAGAAGATTTGTTCCGCTCCTTCGGGATACCTCTGCTGCTATAGCCACAGTCTCGTCTCAAGATTCAAGGTTTGATTTCAATGGAATATTTAGAAGGTCCACATTTCCACATTTCAAGTAGACACTTTAGAGATAAGCGTCAAATAGGGTAGATGATATACTTAGATGCTATAATTAATTCCATAAATATTCGCTCCAGGGGGTTGCGAAAGTAAAAAAGGAAACTGTATGGTCTAAGGATTTTACTCTAATCACTTTAGGTACGATTATATCTGCCATAGCCGGACAAACCATTAGCCTTCCCATGAGCCTTATGGTTTTCGATGAAACCGGCTCTACTCTATTGTCTGCATTTTTGTTTATTGCAGGAATGATTCCCAGCGTAATATTACCCATACTAATTGCTCCATTTATAGACAGATATCCAAAGAAGAGAATCATAGTAGGCTTGGATTATCTTATGGGAGTTCTGTTTTTGCTTATTGCTTATGTAGTCAGTATTACAGGATTCAGATATTCCCTTTATCTGTTTTTTAGCTTGATAACAGGGATTATTGGTACTATCTATAGATTGACATATCAAGCTTGGTTTCCGGATTTAATACCTGTTGGTTTTGAACAACAAGGGTATGCAGTTTCTTCGTCAATATATCCTACTGTTGTGGTGATTATGTCACCTATTGCAGCGTATTTATATAAGACTTTTTCAATAAGTATATTGTTCATAATCATAGGCCTACTTACAATTCTGGCAGCGACTTTCGAGGTTTTCATAACCAATATACATCATCATCAAGCGGATGGTGAATTTAGTTTTGAGAAGTATAAGGCTGATATTCTGGGGGGATTTAGCTTCTTAAAGGAAGAGAAAGGCATCAGAAACATCTACACCTATATGAGCATAACAAACGGAGCCGCGAATGGATTAGGCTTAATGGTGCAAGCCTATTTCCAGACTGTAAGTTTTCTAACAGTTACCATGCTTGCATTCCTAAGAAGCGCAGAAACAGTTGGTAGGATTATTGGTGGAGCGGTTCAATATAAGGTAGATGTACCACCAAAGAAACGGTATGGGATTACTAAGTTTGTATATATCTTTTATGAGATTATGGATATTATTCTATTATTTATTCCGTATCCGTTTATGATTGTCAACCGGTTTCTATGCGGTTTTTTCGGTATGACATCAGCCACACTGCGTGAAACCAGCGTCCAATCTTATTTGCCAAGCAATATGCGAGCCAAGGTGAATGCTGTATTCAATGTTTTCATGGCTTTGTCCATAATCCTGTTTCAAATCATAGCTGGATTTTTGGGGGATCGGATTGGTTATAGGAACGTTGTACTTATGTTGGCTGGGATTTCTTTATTAGCTATTTTTATTTTTATAGTAATTCCTTCTGATGAGAATAGAAAAGTATATGAGGCAGCGAGGTCTAAGAGTTAATTTTGAGGTATGCGCGTAAAAACGACTAAATGTCCCCTAAGATTATGGCCGTCTATTATCCTCTGAGAAGCTGATGAGTGACAAGAAGAAACCGCCCTCTCCTACGACAGGAAAACTGACATGGAGATTTAGACAGCGTGGCCGACACCTGAGTTCAGACGCCATCTGCAACCCCCTTGCCGACACTTGCAGCGTGTTGTATAATTAACACGCAACTCAATTATCTTCTTTTGCTTTGTGCCGGAGTGGCGGAATCGGCAGACGCACGCGACTCAAAATCGCGCGGAGTTGACCCTCCTTGGGGGTTCAAGTCCCCCCTCCGGCACCATTTATTTCTAAAAGGTAGCGGCAAATGGTCTTCACATAGGGTCCCGCCTGCGAGGATGAGATAAGACACGTACACCACGTGTATGGTTGTCGCCGCTACGAAGAGATGGTCGAGTTTCTGCCACATTTTTTGAAACCATGCCTTGATTTCAGCCATCTTTTTTGATTTTCGCAGCAAGAAGCTGGTAAGTGGCAGGTTTTCAGCCGCCTCCAACAGCAAAGGTGCCTGGTTTTCGACCACACTTTTGGGCAGACGAAGGGTTTTGGTGCCTTCTTGAGGCTCAGGTGGAAGATTTTCTGCCACTTTTTTAGAAAATGTGCCTGACTTTCTGTCAGCAATCTTCCAACGAACCTATTTCCGGCGATCAGATGTTCGATATTCCGGCACCTGAAGCGAAATCGTGTCTGGAAATCAGTCACTGATAAGCCTCATGGCGGCTGATTCTCGACCACTGAACCTGTCGCCC
>JAKPFY010000091.1 GCA_029551185.1 Bacillota bacterium | reverse complement strand
CATGCGGATATCTATAGAGGTATTCCTCGGGAGGCGTCATCTCAACATCTTCAAGCGCTTTCTCGATGTAAGGACGAGCGCCTTCGGCATTTCCTACTATTCCTTGTATTCTCAAAGGTTCGGCGATAATTCTCGAAACATCCAGACGCGGATTCATTGATTCATAAGGATCTTGAAAAATGATTTGCATTCTTCTCCTGAGTCGCTTTAACTCCTCAGAGTGGAGAGAAGTTATATCAATGTCTTCAAATGTCACTCGTCCGGATGTAGGCTCAAGCAACCGAAGTATTGTCCTGCCCATAGTGGTCTTGCCACAACCCGACTCGCCGACCACCCCGAAAAGCTCACCTTTCTTAATATTGAAGCTGACTCCGTCAACAGCCTTTACGGCCGGCTCCGGTCCCCTTTGTAAAGGCTGTCCTAATCCGCGGCGTATTGGAAAGTGCTTTACAAGATTTTCCACATCAAGAATGACATCACCGCATGAGACGCTTCTCTCCTGGTCAATTGCGTTTACTGCGCCCATATGTCGACCCCCCTCTCAAGCATATCTACCTTGTGGCAGGCAACCTTATGGCTGTTTGAACCAATCTCAATAAGCTTCGGTTCTTCTTCCATACAGATGTCGTCTGCCAGTGGGCATCTGGGATGGAATCTACAGCCTTCGGGGGGCGCCAACAAGTTAGGTGGGAATCCCGGCAAGGACCGTACCCGAGTTCTCTCAGCTTTGATATTTGGGAAAGAGTTTACAAGCCCCATACCATACGGATGCATCGGATGGTCATATATATCTATGACATTGCCGTATTCCACAATCTTTCCGGCGTACATGATAGCAATATCATCACATGTCTGGGCAATTACCGATAAGTCATGGGTGATAAGCATCATAGAAAGATCCAGCCTCTTCCTTAAATCTTCCATAGCTTTCAAAACCTGTGATTGGACCATAACATCAAGCGCAGTGGTTGGCTCATCAGCAATGATAAGATCAGGATTGCAAGCAAGGGCCATAGCTATGACAACCCTTTGTTTCATACCCCCGCTGAATTCATGGGGATACTCTCTGAATCTCTTTGGGTTGATACCTACCATATCAAGGAGATCTTCAGCCCGCTTGACTGCCTCAGCATGTGACACGTCTTCATGAGCCAATATTGCTTCCACTATTTGGTCTCCCACTCGATGCACGGGGTTAAGGGCGTTCATCGCACCTTGGAATACCATAGATATCTTCTTCCATCGAATAGACTTTCTGAACTCTTCGTCATCCAACTTCACGATGTCAACGCCGTCCAGCTTAACTGATCCTCCGTGGATCTTGCCATTACTGGGAAGGAGCCTAAGAATCGTAACAGCCATGCTTGTTTTCCCGCATCCGGACTCGCCTGCTATGCCCAAGGCTTTCCCTTTTTCAATATCAAAGCTCACAGAGTCAACTGCCTTCACATAACCGCGAAGGGTTTTATAATACATCTTGAGGTCTCTTACTTCCAGTAGAGCCATGATTATGATCTCTCCCTATACCTTGGATTGAGGATTTCATTGACTGTATTGCCAATGAACACAAAGGCAAGGCTCAAGAGTGTAATAGCCAGCCCCGGCGGCACAAGCCACCACCATGCAAGTGTGGTAAATGCGCCAAATCCCCTCGCGTTATGTAACATACGTCCCCAAGTGGCAACCCTTGGATCACCAAGCCCCAGGAAACTAAGGGAGGCCTCTGTTAATATTGCTGACGGGATACGCAGTACCATGCCGGCAAATACAAGAGGCAGTACGTTAGGAAGTATATGAACAACCATTACGTAAGCGTCGGAGGCGCCTGATGCCTTGGCAGCTTCCACAAATACGCGCTCCCGGAGTGACAGAGTCTGTGAGCGAACTAATCTCGCTGTACCCATCCAAGCAAAAGCCGCAATCAAAAGAACAATATTCCAAACACTCTTTCCCAGTATCGCCCCGAGGATAATAAGAATTGGAAGAGTAGGAATGGCCAAAAGGACGTCAACAACCCTCATCATAAACTCATCAACAATTCCGCCCAGATAGCCGCATATTATTCCGACAGCAGTGCCTACAGCAACTGAAATAGCGGCTGCGGAAAGTCCAATAGAAAGCGATACCCTTGTGCCGTACACAAGCTGAGTCCATAGGTCTGAGCCCATATGATCTGCGCCCAGCAGGCCGTGTACCATTCCGGGGATATAGAACTCCGCATTACTGATGTACACGCGCGTCGGCTCGTCTCCTGAGGTGGAGTTTGCTCGCAGTATAAGCCTATAGTCTCCCTTTGATGAGAAGATTTTTGGGGCAGGGTCGTCAAAAATTGTAAGGCCCAGCCTCTGCTTGAGGGTTAAATCTCTCGAGTCAACCCTGGCAGGCTGATTACTGACAGCGCCGGAGTATGACTTTCCCCATAGACTATACTCTTTCCCCTCGGGCGTTTCTATCACACACTCCAGTTCAGTCTTGGAGTCGGGAGATCCATCTATCCAATAATTAAAGGTTGATCCGAAAGTTCTCGGAGGATTAAAATCGTATGCTATTGGATATGAAAGCTCAACAACACTCTTACTCGGCTCTCCTTCATAGTCTCCGTATTGAAATTCGTCATCTTCACCTTCGGAGATACTCTCATCTGTCATCGTTATTGGGACAGGTTCAAATTCAATAACAGTGACAGCATTGCCGTCAATCTCATCTGAAGTAAGTCTTCCCCCTGTCGCCTCACTCACAACCCACTTACTAGGGCCAAGCTCTGCCCTGATAGTCGGAGGCGCATCTTTATACTGAGGCACAACGGATCTAAACCATATAGGAGCAGCTATCCTGTCAGCCAAAAGTATTTGCTTAGGGCTATAGCGGGTCAGAAAAGGAGCAAAGATTGCGACAAAAACATAGACCAGCACTATGGCCAGACCAATCATGCCCAAAGGCTTACGCCTGTATTGCTCCCAAAAGGTCGGCGCACTCATGTCAGTTTTCGTTTTATTCTGGCTCACTTCGCTCCACCCTCCCCCACTCGGATTCTGGGATCTACGATTCCGTACACAATGTCGGCTGCAAGATTACAAATCACAACTGCCAAAGCGATAAGGTAAAACGCTCCTTGCGCAGCAGGGTAATCCTGCATCATAACTGCGTCCATCAGATACTTGCCCACACCGTGCCAAGAAAAGATGGTCTCTGTAATAACAGCGCCTGATACCATTCCGGGGAGAGCCCCGAATATCAGTGTAACAATAGGGGGCAGGACACTTCTTAAAGCATGATGGCGCAAAACAACATTTTCCTCAAGACCCTTTGCCCTGGCGGTAACGATGTAATCCTGGCCAAGGGCTTCAAGCATTGTATTACGTGTATAAAGCGCCCATGATCCGAAAGCTACGAGCACATTGCTCCCTGCAGGCAATATCAAATGATGAATCCTATCCAGAAATTGCAGAAAGAATCCATCAGGTGGAGGCGCACTCATAGTACCGTGTATCGGCAAAATCGGTATGTAGTAGCCGAATAACATCAGCAACAGCAATTGTATCCAAAACGCCGGCACTGCATAAGCAAAGAGGCCGGCTCCTGTTACGAAGTTGTCGCCGAAAGTCCCTCTTTTCGACGCAGTATAGATCCCTACAGAAATACCGATAATAGTCGTAAAAATAAAGCTCGTCAAGAAAAGCACTATGGTATTGGGAAGCCGTTCCTTCAGTTCGTTCACCACAGGCCTCCTCGTAGAGAAAGAAAGTCCCATATCGAACTTAAATAGATTGCCAATATACTTAAAGTATTGTACAAGCGGGGGATCGTCCAGGCCGAACTGCCTTCTGAGTTCAGCGATGGCTTCCGGAGTAAACGTAGGGTCTATTATCATCTTCGTAGCGTCTCCGGGCATAAGCCGAAATATCGCGAAGTTGAATGTCATGATAACAAATACCACGATAAATGCGTAGACCAGTCTTTTCAATAGATACCTTGAAAAGCCCAAACAGCCTCACCTCACTAACCTAACCTGGCCGGTCGTCTTAGCAGTGACCGGCCCCTACCTAATTCCGCCGCCCCGGATGCCCGGGGCGGCGGATGTATTCCAGGGATTACTTTCTATTAATCGAACCCTTCCCGGATGCCTGTTTTCTTACTTCTTCAGCCTCCAGTAAATTGGGTTCTTCTTCAGTCGGACATACTCGCCCACTTTGTACTGATCCAGGATAAACGGGCCGTGCCCGATAACCTTGGTAAGGCCTTTCACTGATGGGTGAGGCTCCAGCCATGGCTCAAAGGTCTTGTAGTCTTTTACGTCCTTCCAGATCCACTCAGGCAGGAAGCATTCACCGGCTCTGTAGAGATGCCAGTAGCTCTCATTCGCAAAGTAGACCTTGGCAGTATAGTCGTCAGGGGTTTCAACCTTAACGATATGTTCGACGCTGTCAATATATCTCGGAACCTTGTTATCACGCAGGTACTCGATGGTGAACTTGATATCTCTGGATGTGAAAGGAGTAGTGTCTTGCCACTTGATGCCTTTCTCCAGATTCCATGTGACAACAGTGCCCTTCTTTCCGGGTTCAGGCTCCCAAGTGCTGACTTCCCAGCTCTTGGCCATCCACGGAATGTCTTCCATGGTCTCAGGATCGACTTCTATCAACCCGTCGTAGAGTCTTCCGAGAACTTCCCACTCATAGGCGCTGCTTGCAGTACATGGGTTAAGGACTTTCGGCTCTTCCGGAAGCAGCCAACGGACCGTGCCGCCTTTACCCTTGGTCGGTCGAATGTTAAGAGTCGTCCATTTGTTTTGATAGTTCGCTGCGCCATAACCGTGCATCGGCACATAACCTGTGAACCTATCCTTGCGGAATGCGTCCATGTAAGGTCTGGAGTATAGCACTGTATATGGCTGCTTCATGGCAAGAATGACCTGCGCCTCGTCAGCCGCCTTCTTAGCAGCTTCTTCATTGGGTGCATAATAGAGTTCCTCCAGCAGTTTGTCCAGTTCAGGATCGCGGATACCAGGCCTGTTGTACCCGGCTTCAATATCCTGAGATGAGTGGAAGAAGCTGTACAGTGAAGTAGGCAGACGGCTTAGGCCCCACGCCAGCATGTACATATCGAACTCTGCCCTGTCAAGCTTATCCAGCATAACCGGGAAGTCCATTGGCTCCGGCTCGATGGGCAGGTTTATTGCCTGGCATGCTTCAGATATGATCTTGCCGAGCTCAGCTGAAGTCGGAGCAACTTCGTATGTAGGCGTATAGATAGTCATCTTCCGAAGTGGCTTTCCTGTCTTCGGATCAATTCTGATTCCGGTGGCAGGATCCACTGTGTAACCTGCTTTATCCAAAAGCTTCTTTGCCTCTTCCGGGTTATACTCGAAGCGCGGCACATCTTCCTTATAGTATCCACTGGACGGAGGCAAGAATGCAGCCAGCGGCAACATATAGCCCTCGAAGAGGGTCTGAATGATATTGTCACGGTCTATAACATGTGCGATAGCCTGTCGGAGAACATCTGAATTAAGAGGCTCACGCCTCATATTGTAGCATAGATAGAACATATGGAAACCATAGTTCATCGTGATCTCCGCATTTGGATTAGCCTTTACCTTATTGAGGTCTTCAGGCCTTGTCAAACCGGGATATACATCGACGTCACCACGCATAAACGCGATAAGCTGCGCTTCGCTGTCTTTAATGATCGGCATAATAATTTGGTCAACCTGTGGCCCGTACGGCTCCCACTTAACCTTCTGCTGGGCAGTGACGATCCCGCATGTCATAGCCAGAATCAGGCAAATGGCAACAGGCAAAAGGAATCTTCTTAACTTCACGATTCTACCTCCCTTTAGTCATGTTGTCTCGCAACTCATAAAGTGTAAAACTATTCAGCGCTCTTACAACTCCGCCGGTGCTAAGCACCACCCCCTTGACGAGTACTTACATATACTTAGGCAAATGAGCCTACCTTGCTTGCCAAGATAGTTCATAATTTAGATATAAACAGATTAGCTATGCAAGGCACAGTATACATTTCCACATAATCTTTTAAATTCCTTCTTTTTCTTAAGCTCAACATAGCATGTCCCAGTAAAACTCGGGTCAATTATATCTAAATATGTTTTATATTACCAGACCCTATCTTGGAACTCCAGGATCCTTGACGCCGCACCGGATTCAGGAGAGGTTCATTATTCTTAAGAATCCGGGACATTCCCATGTATAGAGCCTGCTATTATACTCGGGATGTTGCCCCTGAGATCCACACGCCCTTCAACTGTCACCATAGGCTGAGTGAATATTACACCTTTACATTGTTTATATATACTCTCAAATACGGTAACATCAATGAGCCCTGTTTCATCTTCAAGAGAAAAGAACACAACAGTCTTGCCACTTCTCGTCGACGGCCGGTGTGGTCTTATTACAAGCCCTGCTACCTTGACAAATGTCCCAATCGGCATCTGTCTGGCACAGGATGTAGTAACTATATTATCCTTATTCAATTGGACACGCTGTAATTCCACAGGATGCGTAGTGGGATGGAGTCCGAGTATGTAATATGCTCGCTTAAATTTTTCTCGTTCTGAAAAGTCTTCTATCAGTGGCAGAATCATCGAGCCCTGCAATACTCCCGGAACCGCCCACAACATTGCCTTACGGTTACTATGGATACTATCAAATGCCCCACAGAGTATTAAGTTTTCAAGAATATCTTGCGGTACAGAGACACGTCGGACAAAATCAAAAAGAGAATCATATCCCGAACCCCCACGCGACCTGATTATCTCCCGGGCAAGCTCTTCCTCCATACCACGGACCTGCTTCAGTCCTATACGTATAGCGCCGTCTTCCACAGTAAATTCATATACGCTCATATTTATGTCCACCGGAAGAATTCTGACTCCACGCCTTCTTGCTTCAAGACATATTGTATTAGCAGGATAAAATCCCATAGGTTGATTATTAAGTATAGCTGTGTAAAATTGGGCAGGAAAATGCCTTAAAAGATAAGCCGTCTTATAAGAAGTATCAGCAAATGCATCAGCATGGGCCTGACAAAAACCATAGCCTGCGTAACCTACTATATAAGATAGAATAGTCTCTGCTATATCTTGGGCAACTCCGTTCTTGACAGCTTTCTTCACAAACTCCTTGCCTATCTCATTCATTTCCTCCCTGGAGCGATGTCGGGTCATAACTTTTCTCAGCCGATCGGCTTCCCCCGGGGTAAAGCCTGCGATTACGCTTGCAATCTCTATTACCTGCTCCTGATAAAGCACTACCCCATAGGTTTTCTTAAGAATCTTTTCAAGAGAAGGATGAACATAAGAAACTTCTTCCAATCCTTTTCTCCTTGCAATAAAAGGTTCCACCATGTTTCCTTGAATAGGGCCAGGACGTATAAGAGCGATACTTGCAACTATATCCTCTATATCACTTGCGCCTAAACGACCCTGAAGGGCTCTTTGCGCAGGGCTTTCCAACTGAAAAACACCGATTGTCCCGCCTTCGTTAATCATTTTGTACGTGGCATCATCATCCAATGGTATTTCATCAGGGTCTATCCCGCTCGAAACTGTGGAATCCTCTATAACGGAAAGCATCCGTAAAGACAACAGATCCAGTTTAATAAGGCCGATTTCCTCTACATCATCCTTGTCGAACTGGATAATCACATCGCCCCTCGCTGATACCTGCAAAGGAGACACTTCCGCAAGAGGAAGTCGGCTCACTACAATTCCGCCTAAATGGGTGCCTATGTGGCGTGGTAAGCCTGCCAAGGCATGGCAGACCTCAAAAAGCCGCGAATAATCATCAAATGAAATATCTCCGTTGTAAAGCTCAGGATATTTCTTTATAGCTGTTTTAATTTCATCAGCATAGACATGAGGCAGACGCTTTGCGAGTCTGTCTAAGTCACTTCCGGAGATACCCATGACTTTTCCTACATCGCGCACAGCGGACCGAGCCTTGAAAGTATTAAATGTACATACAGTCGCTACATGCCGAGTACCGTATTTATGCCGGACATAGCGCTTTACTTCATCCCTTCTCCGAGCGTCAAAATCTATATCAATATCAGGCTTTTGCGCCCGTTCAAGACTTAAAAACCTCTCAAAAATCAGTCCTCGCCCAATAGGATCCACATTGGTTATGAAAAGACAGTGCGCTACTGCTGAATCTGCAGCTGAGCCTCGCCCTGCAAACCTTATCCCCTCACTCTTTGCAAACATCACGATATCCCAGGCAACCAAAAAGTAATCTTCATATCCCAGTGTACAGATGATATTGAGTTCATGTTCAAGCCTGGACTTTATCTCGGGCGTAATACTTCCATAACGGGCCTCGGCGCCTTTATATACCAGGCTCCTTAGATGCTCGGCTGAAGTTGTGCCGGATGGCAAGGGAAACTTAGGAAAAAGTTTTCGGCCCGGCAAAAGTCCGGGCTCACACCTGGCAGCAATCTCCCCAGCGGTCCTGATAGCCTCAGGCCAGAGGCGGAATAAAGCCTCCATCTCTTTAGGCGATTTCAAGTAATTTTCCGCGTTCAATCTCCGTTCAGGGTGTACGTCATCAAGTTTTGTAAGCGTCCTTATACATGTTAGGACATCATGGATCATAAAGTCTTCTTTCTTTACGTAGTGGACATTATTTGTCGCGCAAACTCCGACTCCCACCTCATCCGCCAACTCAACAAGGCGCGACAAGAGCCCGGCGTTACCCGGCACACAAAGATTCTCAAGCTCAATGTAGAATCTATCTTGGCCGAAAATCCCGGCATATTTTCGGGCAAGTTGAAGCGCGCACCCAAATCTTCCGCTGCGGATTAAAATAGGAATCGCTCCGCGCATGCATCCTGATAAAGCTATGATCCCTTCATTATGTTCTTCAAGGGACGCAAAACGCACTTTCGGCAGGATCCTGCGCCTTTTCAATGCATTCATTGTCCTTGCTGCATCCCTTCCTTCAAGCGCCCGAGCTGTATTTTGCCAATCCCCGGACATGTAGGCTTCTGTAAGAATCACGGAAATATTTGAATATCCTTTGGGGTTTTCCGCCAAAAGAATAAGGTGACTTCCGTCCTCAAGTGTCACCTCTGCTCCGTGAATAGGCTTTATCCCGCACTCTTCCGCGGCTTTTGTAAGTCTCAAAGCCGCGGAAAGGTTATTATGATCTGTAATAGCCATAGAGTTCATGCCAAGCTCTCCGGCACTTCTTACAAGCTTTTTAACTCCAGATGCGCCGTCTTGAAAAGAAAAACACGAGTGCACATGGAGGTGGGCAAAGTTTTTCACTGTTATCCCTCTAATCAAAAACCCCTGTCAAATACCAGGTCCCGTCTTCATTGCGACAGAGTTCATATACCCCGGAGTTATCTGCCAAGATCACATAGAAATGCGTCTCTCCGCCACAGTCCCACCAATTATTCATCTCATGCCACTCATCTATAACAGATACCACCTGAAACCAATCCCCTCCCCGGTAAAATCTCTTAGGATTTTGATTGCTATCCGCTATAACATGAAGCGACTCTTTTACCCTCTTCATGAATATAACCCTCCGAAACTAAGAGGAGCTTATCTCTTCTCGCCAATTGCAACTCTCTCCCAGGGAAAATAGCACCCGGACCGAACCTCTCCCGCACCTTGCAAAGAATTTCGTCCATGACCTCAGCTGAAGCCTGAACCTCGTACGGAGCGAACATATCCACCTGTAAACTTGTCTTTACAGGAATAAGACCGTATGCTGTAATTGAGACCGTTCGTACAGGCTCATTTAAATCCCCGCCTTCAAAGGTTTCGTTTAAAAGACATTCACATATCCGCTGCAGCCCCCCATACATGCTTACTTGTTTCGTAAGATTTTTTTTGCGGCTTATTATGCTTCCGCTGTCACATTCTAAGGCAATTTTAAGCCCCTTTACCGTCATATAGGCTGCGTCAAGCTTTTTCTCCAAAGAAGACAGGCCTTCATTTGCCACTGCCAAGAGGATCTTTTCATTGGAAACCGGAGAATCGAAAGTTTTCGAAAATGTTACGCCATTTTGCGGAAAGACAGGCAATACTTTAGTATAATCCATACCCAGGCTGTATTGATGAATGACGTACCCTACCTGGCCGAACATATCAACAAGGACTGATTGATTCATGCGTTGAATTTCACCTATACAACCTATCCCAAGCCTTAAAAGGTAAGAGAGGATGTCCGGATCCAAAGGCCACAGCATGTTTACAGGCAGAGGCGCCAAAAACTCCTTTTCCCTGTCTGTAACAATATTTGCGCCTATGTGTCTCCCCTCACAAGAAACCATGCGCTCCGTAAGGTGCCGGAAGCTCTTTGTCCTTGACCCGGGAAGAATCCCTGAGATAATCCTGGATACCAACTTGCAACGGGCGATCCCATATAAAGGCGAAACTCCTATGATGCTTTCTACATACTTGGAAATCTCATCTAAGGCACCGAACATGCTGGGACAGTGGGAGAGATCAATAAAAGCCTCTCTTTCATTCAGAGGTTCTACTGCAGAACTGTATGTCGCGTATGCCTCCCAGATCTTCTCGGCAAAACCTGTATATCGCTGTGGAGTGTATTCTATTACGCTGATATCAGGGCACACAAGGCGAGCTTGACGCAGGGTCATTCCTGGTTTTATCCCTTTTCCCCTTGCAGTGGGGGATATATCCAAGACCTTCTGTCCTTTTATAACAGCGAAGACTGCATCATGGGGGGAAAATTCATTTATTTTTATTTCAACTGAGGAATAAAAATTAGGCAACCAAATATGGCCTATTCTTTCGGGCATTCCAACTCACCTTTTGATATTAAATGGAACGCTTGTTCGTAATATTATTATATGTTTCTCCCGATTTTCCTGTCAAGACAGATAATGGCATAGAAGGATTTAGCGAACTGAAAGTGAAAATTATGCGAAGAAGGACGAACCGACAGCGAGGAGTCAAGAAGAATAGAAGAGGAGGACATATATCAATGGAAATAATCAGAGAGATGAGAGAACATGATTACGAGCAAGTGGTATTCTGTAGCCATAAGTCATCCGGGCTTCGCGCTATAATCGTAATTCACGATACGACACTAGGGCCTGCAATCGGCGGCACACGCATGTGGCCATACAAAACGGAAGAAGAAGCGATAACCGACGGATTGCGCCTCGCCCGCGGTATGACTTACAAATGTGCAGCAGCAGGCTTAAATCTTGGGGGCGGGAAAGCCGTAATAATCGGCGATCCGCGAAAGGACAAGTCTGAAGGACTTTTCAGGGCATTCGGAAGATTTGTGGATACTTTGGGAGGCAGATTCATCACAGGCGAAGATGTAGGCATAACCCTCGAAGATGTGGATCTTATCGGATCTGAAACCAGATGGGTTGGGGGTTCCTCTGAAAGCAGCGGCGATCCCGGACCTGTTACTGCCTACGGAGTCTGGCACGGCCTAAAAGCATGCGCCAAAGCGGCCTTTGGAGATGACTCGCTAAAAGGCCTCACCATAGCAATCCAAGGAGCAGGCAATGTCGGATATCACCTGGCGAAACACCTCAACCAAGAGGGAGCAAATCTGATTATAAGTGACATCTTCCCGGATAAAGTAGAAAGAGCGGAGCAAGAATTCGGCGCTAAGGCTGTAGAACCGGAAGAGATTTACAAAGTTCCATGTGACATCTTTGCCCCATGCGCCCTTGGCGCCATAATCAATGATGACACGATACCGCAACTCAAGTGTAAGGTGGTAGCGGGTTCAGCTAACAATCAATTAAAAGAGGACAAACATGGTGCGGCATTAGAGGACCGAGGCATTCTTTACGCTCCGGATTTCATAATCAACGCCGGCGGCGTCATTAATGTCGCTGACGGGCTTTATGGATATAATCGCGAGCGAGCTATGAAGAAGGCGCAAGGAATCTATGATATTCTCCTAAGAGTATTTGAGATTTCAAAGCAAGATAAGATTCCCACTAACAACGCAGCCCTAAAACTTGCTGAAGAGAGAATAGAGTTAATAGCGCAGCTTTCTGCAAGAATACGAAAAGGTCCGGGCAAAGGACTCATTCTGTAGCGCACATAGCAGGTGGGCGCTCCGTGCTACGAAGCGCCCACCGTGTAAATAACAAACAACCAGATCTGTAAGCCGAATCCTGTCGAGGGTAGTCATCTATCTGGGACCCTGGTTACCCAAAGGCCTCTAGCGACCGTACCCGAGGGGGAGGCGGGCCACCTCATGTCCCTCCTATTCGGTCTTGCTCCGGGTGGGGTTTACCTGGCCAACCAGTCGCCTGGCTGCCGGTGCGCTCTTACCGCACCGTTTCACCCTTACTCCCCGCCTAATCCAGTGTCATGCCGCTTGGATTAGGCAGAGAAGCGGTTTGATTTCTGTGGCACTTTCCTTAGGGTCACCCCCACTGGAAGTTATCCAGCACCCTGCCCTATGGAGTTCGGACTTTCCTCGAGCGCAGTTCCTTGCAATAATACGCAGTTGATACGCCCGCGACTACCCGATCTGCTTGTTTGAATTCTTAAAAATTATTTTATCACCTGTTCTCTTCCGATGTCAAATTTGTGTCTGAATCCGGTTTGCCCGGCTTATCTGATCCGGAATCAATGCCAATATTAGCAAGGACATCAGCGCGAGCATTCTTCTCGCGCTTGATATGACATATGCTAAACTTATCGAACTCATCCTTCAGACGACGCGCTTCCATAAAAAGCGGCCTCAACCTGGGTGATTTGACAGCGTATTCCCCTTTCAACTGTCTTACTACGAGTTCACTGTCAGCGTAAACCCTAACCCTTCTCGCTCCAAGCGCCTTCGCTGCCTCAAGCGCTTTTATGAGAGCAATGTACTCAGCTTCGTTATTCGTGGCAATCCCAATCCATTCGCAAAGCTCCATAAGACAAGAACCATCCGCATCTAAAATAACAGCGCCAATTCCTGCAGAACCCGGATTACCTCGGGACGCCCCATCCGTATATATAGTCACTTCTATGAGAGGTTCGCTCATATAGTTATCACTCAAAACTGCCTCTCCATGATTATCAAAGGGAAAACCTACTCCTGCCAACATAAAATTCTACCGCAGTTTTCACACCTGACAACCTTATTGTTGGGCTTGGCAAGTATAATAATGGAACTCGGAAGCGCAACATGACATCCTCCGCAAATATTGCCCCTGATGGGGACTACTACAGGCGCTCCCCTATCCTTTAGGATCTGTTCATATTTCTTAAGAAGGGAGTCAGATATTTGAACCTGCAGCTTTTCTCTGGCTTCCGCAATACTCTTAAGTTTGGCGGAAATCTCCGCTATCTCCAAATCGCGCTTACCTATAAGTTTACAGACCTCTGTTTCCTTCTGTTGAATCTCCAGATTGACCCCGGCGGTCTCTGACTCAAGGGCCTCCACCTTTTCCATAAGCCCGATTACTTCATCTTCCAACTTTCTCTTAGTTGCTTCAAGCGTATTAAGCCTGCATCGCATACTCTCAATTTCCCTGGGATTCGTCACTTCACCGCCATACAGCTTCCGGGAAATAGAGTCAATAGTCATGGTTGTATCCTTGATCGTCCATTCTTCGTGTTTCTGTTCCTTACGCACACGATTCAGCTCAAATCCGGCGCTGCTCAGTCTTTCCTGCAACACAGAAAGACTTTCCTGCAACTTATCGATCTCTCTTTGGACAGGCAACTCCTCCAGCGCAGTTTCAAGAGCCAGACGCTCCATGTCCAGTTCTTGGAGCTTAAGCAAGGATTGTATTTCTGTCATTTATATCCTGTTCCCTTTCGGCTATAATAGAACTCAAGCGTGCCCTGATTCGCACATTTTGAGTCTTAGCTTCTGGTTGCGCCCAAAAGGTCTTTATATGTCTCGATATCCATCCCCACTTCTGTTCTTTTCCCTTGAATATCAGTGCCGTTTTTTTTGGCACATTCTACACACCGTTTTGTTGTGGGTAAAATGTCCAGTCTGGCTTTGGGGATGACTCTCCCACATATTTCGCACCTCGTAACCATCCTTACAGGCCCCTTTCTCCTCCTGTCTTAGGTCCCTCGGGCCTTCGACCCTGGTACTCGGCTCTACAACTATGATACTGTATGTATTTCTACATAGAATGTTCAGTTCCTCCTAAAACTCAAATACCTTCCTTTTTGCAACATCCATTATTTTACAATAAACCTCTTAATGACAAAAAAATAAGCAGACCGTGAAGCCTGCTTACACTCTTTGGCTTTTGGTGGGCCCACCCGGATTCGAACCAGGGACCAACCGGTTATGAGCCGGTCGCTCTACCGCTGAGCTATGGGCCCAAAATTATGGCTCCCTGGGTAGGATTCGAACCTACAACCCACCGGTTAACAGCCGGTTGCTCTGCCATTGAGCTACCAGGGAACGAATCTCTCTTCGTATCACGCATTATATAATATATTCTCAGCCGGGTCAAGGCAGTCCTTGCAGATTTTCAGCTTCATTCCAGATAATCTTTGAGCTTCTTGCTTCTGCTCGGATGCCGTAGTTTCCGTAAAGCTTTTGCCTCTATCTGACGAATACGCTCTCTCGTAACACCGAACTCCTGTCCGACTTCTTCAAGGGTTCTGGGACGGCCGTCATCTAAGCCGAATCTTAGTCTGAGCACTCTCTCCTCACGGGGAGTAAGAGTACCTAACACATCTTCAAGCTGTTCCTTCAACAGATAGAATGACACAGCGTCCACAGGCGCCAGAACATCTTCGTCCTCAATGAAATCCCCTAAATGACTGTCTTCTTCCTCGCCAATCGGGGTCTCCAAGGACACCGGTTCCTGGGCTATTTTTAGAATCTCCCTCACCTTGTCATCAGTCATCCCCATGGCTTCGGCGATTTCCTCTATTGAAGGTTCCCTGCCGTACTCCTGGAGGAGTTGCCTGGAAATCCTCATAAGTTTATTTATTGTCTCTACCATGTGTACAGGGATACGAATTGTCCTTGCCTGATCAGCAATGGCTCGGGTGATAGCCTGTCTAATCCACCAAGTCGCATAAGTACTGAACTTATACCCTTTACGGTAATCGAATTTCTCGACAGCTTTCAATAGACCGAGATTCCCTTCTTGGATAAGATCGAGGAAAAGCATTCCCCGCCCTACATAACGCTTGGCTATGCTAACCACAAGACGCAGGTTGGCTTCAGCAAGCTTACGTCTTGCCTCTTCGTCACCTGCTTCAATGCGTTTAGCCAAATCGACTTCTTCCTCAGCCGTAAGAAGAGGGACCCGGCCAATCTCTTTTAGGTACATCCTAACAGGGTCGTCCACACTCACACCTTCAAGGAGGGACAATTCCGCCTCAGCTTCATCAGAAACAGCCTCTCCATTTGCAGTGTCATCTACATCCTTGACCTTCACAGCCTTAACGAGATCGACTTCCGCTTTGTTATTCCCACTGGGCTCTTGAACAAGGTCAATACCCATTCGCTCAATAGCATCGTAGACATCGTCAATCTGGTCAGGCGTCAACTCTACATCCTGCAATGTGTCCATAATTTCTTTATGCGTCAAAGTTCCTGTCTTCTTGCCGTTCTCAATAAGCTCAAGCACCTTAGGTATTTCCAAATGCTTCGGCCCACTCATCCCTATCCCCCCTTTCTGGCATGTACGAGAGACCGGTCTCTCGTCCTTGCAACCCAAATTCGCTTAAACTAATACATATCGCCTTCATAAGGTTCCACGAAACGGTTGGAATTCTTCTGAAATTCTTTTCTTGAGGTATCCTAATTCTGCTAGCAACTCTCTCGATTTTTGCATCTCTCCTCGGCAACTTAAACTCGCAAGCTCTTTCTCTATCTCACGTATTCTGTACACAAGGTTGTGTTCAAGAATAACATTAATGCAGTCCTCAGCCGCCTTCTTCAAGTTATCCGGCAGTTTTTCATCTTCTCCGATAAGTATTCCTGCAGCATATTCAAGAATCTCTCCGTTATCTATAAGCCCGATAACTTGTCGAGGAGTCAGACTGCCTTTTTTAATACCCTCAGGGTAGGCCTCTTGACTGGACAGGATCGCCTGGGCAAGCTTCCTGTGCCTTTCATCAGAAAGATCAGCCCACTTGAGTCTCTTCGATGCAATCTCAGAGACTTCCTTGCTCTCCCACATAAGTCTTAAGAGCATTCTCTCAGCTTTCAGGATTTGAACAACCTCACCGGATCTGGCAATATCATCCTTAAAGCTAGTATACCTACTTACTTCGAATCTATCCTGCACCTCAGGATCCCGCCTTTTTACTCTGCGGGGGCCGGACACTTTGACTAATCCGTCGATATCCCTAAGCATCGCCTCACAGGACACTCCTAGCATCTCAGCAGCCTTCTCAGCATACTCCGTTCGCTCCACGGCGCTCTCAACCTTCGCAAGCACCCGCGCTGCTTCTTTTGCAGCTTTTACCCTCTCGTCAAGCTTGGAAGTATCCGTCTTGGACGCGATAAGATATAATTTGTAAGCTGTCAACGGTTTTGCGTCTTCCAGCACTTCGGCGAAGGCTTCCTTACCTTTCTTCCTCAGGATAGAATCGGGATCTTCTCCCGCAGGCAAAACCGCTACTTTCACACCTGCGCCTGCGTCTGCCAGAATCTCCATACCGCGAAGAGTAGCTGCCTCCCCTGCTGCATCAGCGTCATAGGCGATGATTACCTGGGGAGCATATCTTGACACAGCCTCAGCCTGTTGTTTAGTAAGCGCGGTTCCAAGAGTGGCTGTTACATTCGTAAAACCGAATTGATGACACATAATAGCGTCCATATATCCTTCAACGATTACAGCCTTGGATTCGTTCCTGATGGAATTCTTTGCAAGGGCAAGCCCATAGACTGTCTTTCCCTTTCTAAATAGAGCTGTCTCAGGGGAATTCAGGTACTTCGGCTCCGAATCGTCAAGAACCCTACCGCCAAAGCCAATAACCCTGCCGGAGATATCAGTAATGGGGAATATAAGCCTTCCTCGGAACCGGTCATAATATCCTTTCCCGCTCTTAGAAGGCACAATAAGACCTGCAGAAACAAGCTCCTCACGCGAAAACCCATTGCCTGTAAGAGCCTTCAAAAGGCTATCCCATTCTCTTGGGGCATATCCCAGTCTGAAACACCTTGCGGTATCATCAGAAACGCCTCGTCGCCCAACATAGTCTCTGACATCTTTTGCATCCGGACTTTTTGCAAAGACAGTCTCAAAATGACGACAAGCTGCCTCCATGCAGTCATAAAGCCTACGTCGCTTCTCCCTGGCCGCCCTCTTTTCAGGAGACTCATCGTCTTGAGACAGCACAACCCCGACCCGTTCAGCGAGCATTCTTACTGCATCCCCAAAGTTCACGTTTTCGATTTTCATGACGAAGCTGAAAACGTCTCCGCCTGCACCGCATCCAAAGCAATAAAAAAGTTGCCTTTCTGCTGATACCGTGAAAGATGGTGTCTTCTCCGTGTGAAACGGACATAATCCTTTATAGGTGTTCCCAGCTTGCTTCAATAAGACGTAACCTGATACTACTTCTACGATATCAGTTCGTGCGCGGATCTCATTTAGCGCCTCTTCACTGTAAATGCGCCATTCGCCTTGGCCGCGCATGACTTTTATATCCCTTCTTCCTGCACACCTCGAAAACCGGCTACTCCTACTTCCTGTTGGATTTCGCCATATTAAACGTTTTTCCTCTATTTCGCGTCCATTACTGATTAGCGAAACACAGCTGATTTTGAACCTGTCTTCTACAATAAGACAAGATATCCCCCGGCACCTAATCGCACAGGGGCTGATTTATCGAATTCGACGAATTTATTGAAAATCCTCCCTGATACGCTCTATTTAAGTTCATAGACTTGGTTATTCCTATTTCCCTTAAGCTTATATAAATGTATTCTTACTCACTTGCATCAATATATGCCAGAAAATTCGTGCAAGTGTTCTGTATAATCTTTCTTTTTCTTTATGAAACGCTGCAATAAAATGTCCCCACGATCCCGGAAGAGTCATGGGGACATTCCGTGCTTAAAGCGTATGCCTGTTGAGCTTACCTACGGTGCTACAGAAAATACCCGAGCCCTTGTTACACCGGTCTAACCAAAGCGATTTACACTGTCGAATACTCGGTCGCAACCTTTTTTGCGCCGCTCTTTCTTGGCTTCTTCAGTTCGGCCTGGGCTGCTGCCAGCCGCGCAATAGGTACACGATAAGGAGAACAGCTTACGTAATCCATTCCTACATTATGGCAGAACACCACAGACTCAGGATCCCCTCCGTGTTCCCCGCATATCCCTATCTCGAGGTTTGGATTTTTAGACTTGCCTTTCTCTACGCCGATTCTGACAAGTTCGCCAACTCCCTTGATGTCAATAGTCTCAAAGGGATTACTGGGTAGAATCTTCGCATCCAGATAGTGTGGAAGGAATTTCGCCTCAGCGTCATCTCGGGAGAAACCGAACGTCGTCTGAGTCAGGTCATTAGTGCCGAAAGAGAAGAAATCTGTCTTTTGCGCAATCTCATCGGCAGTAAGAGCGGCTCTTGGGAGTTCAATCATGGTGCCGACCATATAGTCGAGTTTTACGCCATGTTTGTCAATTACCTCTTTTGCCACTCTCTCAATGATTTCCCGCGCGATCTCTATCTCATTGACGTGTCCTGCAAGGGGAATCATAACCTCAGGGATAACCTTGCGCCCTTCTTTTGTCAGCTCACATGCAGCCTCAAAGATTGCGCGTGCCTGCATCTCGGTTATCTCAGGATAGCTTATGCCGATACGACATCCTCTATGGCCAAGCATAGGGTTAAGCTCCCGTAGCCTGTCGATACGAGCAAGGAGCTCCTCTTTCTCCTTGAGTTCTTGCGCCTTAGCGCCTTTGGCTTTCATGGTCGCAACCTCAACAAGGAGTTCTTCGTAACTGGGTAAGAACTCATGAAGCGGCGGATCCAGAAGCCTGATAATCACAGGATAACCTTCCATTGCTTTCAAGATTCCCCTGAAGTCATCCTTCTGGAAAGGCAATAACTTATCGAGGGCAGCGCGTCGCGCATCTACGGTTTCGGCAAGTATCATATCTTGAACGACACGGATCCTGTCTTCCCCGAAGAACATATGCTCTGTCCTGCAAAGCCCTATGCCTTTCGCGCCGAATTCCAGAGCTGTCTTAGCGTCATGGGGAGTATCAGCATTAGCCCTGACGCCTAAAGTCCTGATCTCGTCAGCCCAACTCATAATGGTAGCGAAATCACCGCCGATGGAAGGATCCTGCAGTTCTATTTCGCCGAGGAAGACCTTGCCATGGGAACCGTCAACAGTAATGATATCCCCTTTCCGGATAACAACATCGCCGATATGCAACTCCTCGCGGACCTCATCCACCATGGCAGCCTCACACCCGGTGACTGCCGGCTTACCCATGCCACGAGCTACCACTGCAGCATGGCTTGTCTTCCCACCGCGGCTCGTAAGAAAGCCTTTCGCTGCAGCCATGCCGTGTATGTCGTCAGGAGAAGTCTCTCTTCTCACAAGGATTACGGCTTCCCCTGTTTTCGCCATCTCTACAGCGTCATCCGCGGTGAAGACTACCTTCCCTATGGCAGCCCCCGGGGAAGCGGCGACTCCGCTTGCAATTGACTCTTCCTTTGTTTTCGGATCAACAGTCTTATGCAGCAAGGTATCAAGCTGACCGGCGTCAACGCGCATTATGGCTTCTTCTTTTGTGATAAGCCCTTCATTCACCATATCCACCGCGATTTTTACAGCTGCTGCCGCAGTGCGTTTGCCTGCACGGGTCTGCAGCATGTAAAGCTTGTTTCTCTGAATAGTAAACTCTACATCCTGCATATCACGGTAGTGGGCATCAAGTTTCTCGAAGATATCCGTAAGCTCCTTGTAAATCTCAGGCATTTCTGTTTTTAAGTTGTCAAGGGGAAGAGGGGTTCTGATACCGGCAACTACGTCTTCACCTTGGGCGTTTGGCAGGTACTCGCCGAAGTATTTTCTCTCACCTGTACTAGGATCCCTTGTGAACGCTACACCGGAACCGGAGTCATCTCCCATATTACCGTATACCATTGCCTGGACGTTGACTGCAGTTCCCCAGTCATCCGGTATATTATGTATCTTACGGTAGGTAATAGCTCTTGCATTCATCCATGACCCGAATACTGCATCCCGAGCCATGTCCAATTGCTGTCTGGGATCTTCCGGAAAGCTTTGCCCGGTTTTCTCTTCAACGAGAGCCTTATACTTACAGACTATGTCCTTCAAAGCCTCTGCATCAAGCTCCGTATCAAGAGTCACACCCAGTTCCTCTTTCTTCGCATCGAGAATAGCCTCGAACTCCTCATGAGGAACTTCCAGCACCACATCACCGAACATCTGAATAAACCGACGGTACGCATCGTATGCAAACCGCTCATTGCCGGTCATCTTAATCAGTCCCTGAACAGTCTTGTCATTCAATCCGAGATTAAGCACTGTATCCATCATGCCCGGCATTGATACTCTTGCGCCTGACCTTACAGACACTAGAAGAGGCTTTTCAGGATCACCGAACTTAAGTCCCATTGCATCCTCGAGCTTCTTCAAGTTCTCGTCAATTTCAACGTCAAGCTCAGGAGGGTAGTTTCGGTCACCTTCGTAATAGACTTTGCAAACTTCCGTTGTGATGGTAAAGCCGGGAGGAACAGGGATACCGATATTTGTCATCTCAGCCAGGTTCGCTCCTTTACCCCCTAGCAAGTTCCTCATGTCTTTACTGCCTTCGGCTTTACCTGTACCAAAAAAGTATACGTACTTCTTTGCCATCTCTTGCTCTGACCTCCTTTACTTTTCAGTAGACTCAGTATCCAGCATAATCGCAGAGTGTATCCCAAATGAGCCATTTTGTGAACTCATTTGGGGAATATCACCTTGCTATACTGCCTTTTCAACCACCTTGCCAAGGTCAGCCACTTCCCGTGTAAGAGAAGCAGTATAAGCCAGAAGAGCGAGCCTGTTCCGGCGCAAACCCTCATCCTCTGCCATTACAAGGACCTCGGTGAAGAATACGTCTATAGGTTCAGCCAACTTGGACAAGGCCTTCAAAATACCGGAGTAGTCTCTTTCCCTGAGCATTAAACGAATACACTCTTCAGTGTTACGGAGAGCGTCGAAAAGCGTTCTCTCTGCAGGTTCATTGAGAAGAGACTCATCGACACTCCCATGATGAATGTTCCCGGCAAGGCGGGACGCTCTTGTATAACCGGTACATGCTAAGGCGAATTCTTTGGTTGCGCTCGCTTCTTGCAAGGCTTCTGCCCTCTTATAGGTATCAGGCACATCGTCAAATCCTATGGCTATTGCTGCATCTACCAAATCATACCTTATTCCTTTGTCAATCAAAGACGATCTTAAGCGTTGGCCCAACCCGTCAAGAATATCATCTACTGTCTCTTCAAAAGAACGTTCAAGCATCCCTTTAGTTTCCAGCAACGAAACAGCTTTCGCAGCAAGCCAAGATACAGGCAGATGAACTTCACGTTCCAGAAGGATAGATACTATTCCGGAGATGCTACGCCTCAAGGCATAGGGATCCTCGGACCCGGAAGGAATAATCCCAATCCCGAAAAAGCCTGCGACAGTGTCAATCCTATCTGCAAGGGCAAGGATAACCCCGCAAGGACTTTCAGGCAATATATCCCCTGAGAACCGTGGCAGATAATGCTCAAATATAGCTCGGGAAGCGTCTTCATCCTCACCGGACATGCGAGCGTACTCCCGTCCCATCACACCTTGAAGCTCAGGGAATTCTCTTACCATATTTGTAACAAGGTCAGCCTTGCATAGTTTTGCCGCTCTTTTTACTTTGGCCTTTGTATCCTCCGGATATCCTAATCTATCTGCAATAGCCTCAGCCAAATCCATAATGCGGCAAGTCTTCTCAAGGACAGTCCCGAGCCCTTCATGGAAGACAATTCCTCTAAGTCCGGAGACATGGGTCTCAAGTTGTGATTTCGTGTCTTCTTCATAGAAGAACTTGGCATCCTCAAGCCTGGCTGAAAGAACCCTCTCATACCCTTTACGAACAGCGGCAATACGTGTAGTAAGACCGTCACGTACCGCAGTAAAAACCGGAAGCAAAGCCCCTTGACTGTCCTCGACAGGGAAGTACCTCTGATGGCCTTTCATAGAAGTCGTAATTACCTCTTTGGGGAGTCTCAAGAGATCAGGAGCAAACCGTCCGGCCAAAGGCGCAGGGTGTTCAGCCAAATAGGCAAGCTCTGTGAGAAGTCTCTCATCTTCCGCAATTTGCCCTCCTGCTTCCTGTGCCAGCTTCTTGATACCCTCTTCTATTATCACCTTTCGCCTATCCTGATCAACAATACAGTAAGCATCTTCCAGAACATCAAAGTAGTCCTCAGCCCGGCGGACTTCAATCATGCCTGAAGTCAGAAATCTATGGCCGGATGTAAATCTGTTCCCTTTTATACCGCATATCTCTATATCAATGACGTCTTCTCCCAAAAGTGCAAGGAACCATCGAATAGGTCTCGCAAATCTGAAACTGCCTTCTCCCCATCTCATGGCACGCTCGAAAGTCAGTCCCGCGACAAAACGCGAGAAAACATCTTTCAAAGCACCCTTTGCCCCACGACCCGGCACCTTTGAGACTGCATACATAAATTTGCCTTTGGCCTCTTCTCTAACGATAAGGTCAGATACGTCCACTCCCTGGGCACGAGCAAACCCTATCGCAGCTTGCGTCGGTTTACCGGCCTCGTCAAAAGCGACACTGTAAGTGGGGCCTCGCACTTCACGTACAAGGGGGCGACCCAAAGGAGCCACTTCCTCTATGTACAATACAAGTCTCCTGGGAGTGGCATAAGCCTTTACCGAAGAATACTCAACCCGCTCTTCTTTGAGAAGACTATCTGCACTTTGTGTCATTATACTTATAAGATCCGGAAATAACCTGGCAGGTAATTCTTCTGTACCTATTTCTAAAACAGCATCTCTCTTATCCGAAGACGCACCCTGAATCCTACTCACAGAGGGTCCCTCCTTCACACGGCCCGTCCTCTCGGACCCCCGCAAGCGGAAAACCTTGCATCTCCCTGCTTTCGATGTATTGTTCCGCGCATCCCCTTGCCAAGGCTCGCACCCGTCCTATCAGTGACGTTCGTTCACTTACCCCTAACGCCCCGCGAGAATCAAGTAAATTAAACACATGTGAACACTTGAGCACATAATCGTATGCCGGCAAAACGAGGTCTCTCTCCAAAGCCTTTTTCGCTTCTGCCTCATATGTATCAAATAGCAGCGTCAGTGTCTCACAGTCTGCGACCTCAAAGCCATAAGTGGAATGCTCTATCTCGAACTGTCTTTGTATTTCACCGTACGAAATCTTGGCAGACCAGGCTAAATCATATACATTGTCAACGTCTTGCAAATACATGCATAAACGTTCCAGTCCGTATGTGAGTTCCGCTGACACAGGTCTGGCATCTATTCCACCGACTTGCTGAAAGTATGTGAATTGAGTTATTTCCATGCCGTCAAGCCAGACTTCCCATCCCGTCCCCCAAGCGCCTAATGTAGGAGACTCCCAGTTATCTTCTACGAGGCGAATGTCATGTTCTACAGGATCAATGCCCAAGGCCTCACTAAGACTGCAAAGGTATAATTCGACAACATCATCAGGGGATGGTTTTAAAATGACCTGATACTGATGGTGCATAAACAAGCGATTAGGGTTTTCTCCGTAACGTCCGTCGGCAGGCCTACGCGAAGGTTGAACATAAGCCACCCTCCAAGGCTCAGGCCCTAACGCGCGCAGGAAGGTTTGAGGCGCCATTGTACCTGCTCCGACCTCTACATCATATGGTTGCTGCAGCACACAGCCTTGTTCTGCCCAGTAAGCATTCAGCTTATGTATGGTTTCCTGAAAAGTCAAACTTCCGCCTCCTACCCCTGCCTTGCTCTATTGGTCAGTGCCATCTAAGCGCATCCCCCATAACCCATTCCACCAGCTGCCGGGTTACTGATACTTCCACTAATGAGCCTATCGCCAAAAGAGGTATCAGCACTATGACCAGAACTACAAGGGTATCAATAACTATTACCTTCAAGCCTTGCCCGTGTTGACGTCCGCGTTCGTATCCGAGAATATTGAATCCAAGCCTTATTCCCAGGGTCCCCCCGAGAATATAAGCCGGGATTTCGAACAGGCCATGAGGAAGGATCCCCACAATAATAAACGGGAAAAGGCCGAATCCCTGACGAACCACATCGCCTGACACCATACCGACAAGAAGTCCGTTTATGAAAACCATTATCATAGGTAGAATCCCGAAAACTATTCCACCTGCAATCAAGAGCCCCGTAGCTTTGAGATTATTCCAAAACACCATACCTGCCATTTCAGGTATGCTTATCTCAGCCATAGAACGTGTCATAGGACCGAATTTCCTGTCAAGCAGAAGAAACAATTGGGACGCATCCAGGGGATTATAGTAAAATACAGAAGCGCCGGCTGCAATTCCCATTAGAAACAGACCTGTGGCAAGAGCTATGTACCTCCGGCTCGCCTTCAGGATTCTTGGAATTCGGCTGAGCAATTCGGATACACGCACATAATACCCCTCCACAAATGAACCCCCCGCCCTCGACAGAGTATCAAAGGACGAGAGGCCTCTCTCCCTGAGCTTCACCCCGACCAGCGCGCTTAACTGACACTTCCATGATTCTCCACATTAAGTCTGCTTCTATGCTCAATCTCCCACACTATACCAAACGCTACCTCCCGTGTCAATCCTACCCTTCCCCCGAGCCTACTATGGAATGCCCTCTTCACTTCTTGACTCGAATTCAGGAAGTTCCTCCGGATGTTTAACTGAAATAGAACAGTTGGTGGCAAGAGCGACAGCGGTTCCTGCAAGCGCCAAGTACGGTGCAATAGCTGTTCCGATGAGCCCGATGATCACAGGGATCTCAATCAAGGAATCGCCGTGCCTATCTATCTTAATCTTCATTTCATTGCCTTTTCTTACTACTTCCTTGACTTTCTCAAAAGCTTCCTGACTCTTCTCAGCTCTGACTTCTTTCTGCTCGTACTTGTCTTCTTCAACAAAAACCAGGGCTTTCACAACATCGCCTTTTGCCCGTTCCAGATATTCCACTGCGTCACGGTATGAAAGTCCGGCCCGTTCTCGCAGGATGTCGACTTTATCAAGATCAAGTTCTTGGTCCATGAAGATTCCTCCCATGTTAAGGTGCCTTCGTAACAGCCTCCAGGAAATCGATGGATCTTAATCTCCGATTTAGCCTGAAACCTAAATGAGCCCTAATAAGTCTTTCAATCTCACGCCTTACGCCGGGACTTGCTTTAATTCGTTCAACCTTCCGAAACTCCGTCATCAGTAAAGCCCGAAGTAACCGAACCGCGCCTTGTGACACACGCCATATACCGGAGTTTCCGGACGAACACTCACTACAGATAAGGCCGCCGGCTTCCGGACTGAAAAAGACTTCCCGGCCGAGATTTTCTCTTCCGCACTCTGAGCAAGATTCCAGACGTGGTCTGTAACCAAGAATAGTCGCGAATTTGATTTCAAACGCACAAGTAACCAGCTGTGGATCAAGGGTCTCAGACAAAACCCTCATATATGCTAAGAGCATGTCAAAGACTCTTTTGTCGCCATCGCCTTCCTCTGTCATCTCATCAGCAAGTTCAGCTATATAACTGGCATATGCCAACCTAATGAGGTCGTCGTGCAGTCTTGGGAATGCTTCCTTCAACTCGACCTGACCTATGCTGTCAAGAGACTTCCCGGTAAAAATCTGAAAATCTCCATGCACGAACATCTGAGTGCTACTGACAAATCTACTCCGGGGACGCCTTGCGCCTCTGGCCACAGCCCGAGCTTTGCCCTTGCTAGGTGAATATATCGTGCAAATCCTGTCAGCTTCACCAATATTTTGGGTCTTGAGGATAATTCCTTCTGTAGTATAAAGCGCCATTTAGTCGCCTCCAGGAATCACTCCTCATCGCAATTAGGGTTCCCGTGCCGCACCTGAGATATGCCAAAACCTCTGATAGTTTAGTTTAGCGCAACCACTATATATTCATTATTTACCTACGTGAAAACAGCGCAAAGAGGAGTGACAGAATTATGCTTAGAATAATGCACGTGGTGACAGGGAAGAAAAATGTGAAATTGCCCCGTTTGATTACGATATCCCCGGGCAACCTTCCCACACCGGGAATCCTACCAATAAAAGTAAGAACAGCTCCTAACACAAGTAAAACAACACCTACCAACATGAGCAACTTCCCGATAGAACCTACACTGTTCACCCAAAGTCACCTCCGTGGTTTCCAGAACATTATATCACATCCAAGGCCTCTCACCTACGGTTGAGATAACCTATAATCCCAGCCTATAATGGCATATAAGAATTATACTCCAAGTGAATTAGGGAACACTTAAAGCATGAGTGACACTCTCTGCCGAATTATCCCTCCTCGTCTCGGAACCGCCAAAGCGATTGTAATATGTCGAGAGCTCGCCGGCAATGAAAGGTGACAATTTTGCAAAACGCAACCCCAGACCTAATCCCTTTGCTAATAGTATCATTCTTCCCGGGTATGTTGTGGGTTTGGTTTTTCTACAGGAAGGACAAGGATCAACCTGAACCTATCTCCCTGGTCATGAAGGCGTTTATCTTCGGCGCGATTTCAGTATTCCCAGCAGCCTTTTTAGAAGCCCCGTTTCGTCCTTTTATCGCCGGTCAAGCCCCCGACATAGGGAGGCTCTTCATCGTAACAGTATTAGTTGTCGGTCTTGTAGAGGAAATGGCAAAGTTCATCGCGGTCAAACTGGCAGTCTATGACCATCCGGAATTCAACGAAGTCATCGACGGCATAATTTACGCAGTAGCCACAGGGCTTGGATTTGCCGCAGTAGAAAATCTGTTCTATTCTGTCAGGTTCGGGATAGCTGTCGGATTATTTCGCGCCTTCATTACAGACCTGGCTCATGCCTCTTTTTCGGGGATAGTCGGGTACCATCTGGGCCTCGCCAAATTCCATAAAGGAAACACTACACCGCTTGTGGGGAAAGGACTTGCAATAGCTGTAAGCCTCCACGGTTTATATGATTTTCTCATCATTGCGGGCTTAGTCCCTCCTACCTTCGGTATTGCGATGGTCTTTGCCACGTATTTCTACTTGAACACCAAGATCGCGGAAGCCGGAAGGATGTCCTCTCAGCCAAATCCTTTACAACCCATAATCCAAACAACGACTGAAGAAGATTCATCCTTGCTTTCCGATGCAGACTATCCTGAATAATATGATTTCATTGTGATACAAACCGGTAACAGCTTTATAATCAGCTGTCCTTATGCCTGTGGTAGTCAGTAGCGGATCTCAATGGACTGTGCTAAAATTACCTTGACAGGGAGGGAGAAAAAGTGGCTGGTCACTCTAAGTGGGCAAATATTAAGCGTAAGAAATCCAGAGTTGATGCTGAACGAGGAAAGGCATTTACAAAGATCTCCAGAGAACTTCTGGTAGCGGCGCGTGAGGGAGGACCTGATCCCGAGGAAAACTTCAGACTCAGGCTTGCTATTGATAAAGCACGGGCCGCAAACATGCCGAACGACAGTATTCAGAGGGTTATTAAACGTGGGGCCGGTGAATCTGATGCAGAGTCTCTTGAAGAGGTTACGTATGAAGGCTATGGTCCTGGCGGAGTAGCTATTATGATATCTGCCATGACGGATAACAGAAACCGTTCTGCATCGGATATCCGTTATGTCTTCTCCAAGAATGGGGGCAACTTGGGGGAGACCGGCTGTGTGGCATGGATGTTCCAGAAGAAAGGCCTTATTGTTGTGAATTTAGATGAGATTGACATGAGTGAAGATGAGTTTGTGAATCTTGCTATAGAATCAGGCGCGGAAGACTATGAATCTGACGGCACAACCGTTGAAGTGTATACTAAACCTGAAGATTTTGAGGAAGCTGAGAAATTCTTTGAATCTAAGGGGGTCCGCTTTTCCACTGCTGAAGTAACCATGCTCCCACAAAATACAGTGAAAGTGACAGGAAAAGCGGCTCAACAGGTCCTAAACCTTGTGGAATCCTTAGAAGATCTCGATGACGTACAGCAAGTTTATGCTAACTTCGATATCCCTGACGAAGAATTTGAAGCTGTCGCCCATTGACATCACAGGCTGGGTGAATTTGCCCGAATCTTGGTAAGAAGCTGTCTTTCAATTTCTGAAGAACATGGCATATATGCCATGTTCTTCTCATTTCTACGAATACTATCCTCTGCGTAGGGCATTATAGCAAGGGGATTGATTAAGATATCCGGCTATTATGACGGCTATTGCACTGAATACGTTGTACATGTAAGACTATACCTCCTCAGGGGTCAGAAGAAGCTTGCATTCAAAGACCCAAAGGGAGTGGTATTATGAACAGTAGGAGCAAGCTGCTCGCTACCGGTTTAATTCTTATACTGCTATCTGCCGGCCTAAGCTATGCCTATCTTAGTCTTAGGACTCCGGCTGACTTGGATAAACCTGATGAACAATTTCCTGACTTGTCTGATAGGCTTGAATACGAAGGGAACGCCTCCTCCTATGGGCTTCATCAGGCAAGCATAGATCCGGTCAATCCGGCCAAGATTCGTTCTTTTACGGAAATCATCTATAGAACTGTTTACGAATGCGGCCATGAAGAGACAAACAGAATACCGGCTCCTGCGGAAATGATCGGACTTTCCAGGGATGATCTTGCTAAACAAATAGAAGGATGGACTATTACTGAGTTCTCTGAAAGCCAGGTAGTTTTCTTTCAAAAAAGGCAAGGGATGTCACCATCATGTCTTAAAACTATGCATATTGGGGAAAAAGATGGCTGGGTTACGGTATTCTACGGAACCCCGGATAATCGTTGCAGGCCGAAAAGCGCAACAAGAATCAAGGTATCCGATCTTCCTCCGCGAGAACTCGATGACTTAAATACAGGCATACCTGTTTCCGGGGAAGAAGAATTGTTACACATCTTAGAAGCACTGGCAAGCTGGACAGACGGGTGATAGGTCGGTGGCTGCCTTGCATAAGGCAAAGGAAAAGAACTGAGATTTTTGAAGAATTTGTGAGCTGACCTATTGACAACTCCGAACAAGGTCTAGTAATATTAAATCAGATTGTTAGCACTCTCCTTTGGTGAGTGCTAAATTTCCACCTAAAGGGGGTATAGCGAGTGGTAAAGCCGTTGGAAGATCGAGTAGTGGTTAAACCCAGTACCGAAGAAGAACGCACTAAGGGCGGAATCGTATTGCCTGACACCGCCAAGGAGCGGCCTCAGGAGGGCGAAGTCATCGCAGTCGGTCCGGGCAAGCTTCTGGAGAATGGCGAGCGAGCGCCAATGGACGTTAAGCCTGGCGATAAGGTGATTTTTGCCAAGTACGGCGGAACCGAGATAAAAATTGACGGCGAAGAGTATATGATCCTCCGCCAGAGTGACATTCTTGCAATCAAGTAATCCAACTATTGATGAAGAGGGGGTATACATACAATGGGCGCTAAACAGCTCGTTTTCGGCGAGGAAGCCAGACGGGCCCTGCAAAGGGGCGTAGACGAGGTAGCCTCTGCCGTAAAGGTAACTCTCGGCCCGCGAGGACGGCATGTTGTCCTCGAACGGAAATTCGGGTCTCCCACTATCACTAAAGATGGCGTAACCGTCGCTAAAGAGATTGAACTTGAGGATCCGTATGAAAATATGGGAGCCCAGCTTTGTAAAGAAGTTGCTTCTAAAACTAATGACATAACAGGTGACGGCACCACGACTGCCACAGTGCTTGCTCAGGCAATTGTCTCAGAAGGTCTCAAGAACGTTGCGGCAGGCGCAAACCCCATGTTCATAAAGAAGGGTATTGACAAAGCTGTAGCTGCAGCAGTTGAGGAACTGAAGAAAGTTGCCATACCTGTTGAAGGCAAAGAAGACATAGCAAACGTCGCAGCAATATCCGGCAACGATTATGAGATCGGCCAGATGATTGCTGAAGCCATGGAGCTTGTGGGCAAAGATGGGGTAATTACGGTTGAAGAATCCAAAGGCATCGAGATAACCGTTGAAAAAGTCGAAGGAATGGAATTTGACAAAGGCTATATTTCACCGTATTTCGTGACAAATACTGAGGCGATGGAAGCTGTTTTTGATGATCCTTATATCCTCTTGTATGAGAAGAAGATCACTGCAGTCGCTGATCTTCTCCCGCTTCTCGAAAAAGTAGCTCGAGCAGGCAAGCCTCTTGTCATCGTTGCGGAAGATGTTGAAGGTGAAGCCTTAGCGACTCTCGTAGTCAACAAGATAAGAGGAACGCTCCAGGTAGCAGCGGTTAAAGCGCCGGGATTCGGTGACAGAAGAAAGGCTATGATGGAAGATATCGCTGTCCTTACAGGCGGCACATTCATCTCTGAGGATCTCGGCATAAAGCTGGAGAACCTGGACCTTGACATGCTAGGACAAGCGAAAACAGTGAAGATTGACCGCGAAAGCACTACCATCGTGGAAGGATACGGCAACCCTGAAAAGATTAAAGGGCGTATCTCTCAAATCAAGAAGGAAATTGAAGAGTCAGACTCGGACTATGATCGCGAAAAGCTTCAGGAGCGCCTTGCCAAGCTGGCAGGCGGTGTAGCGATAATTAAAGTCGGAGCTTCAACTGAGACTGAACTAAAGGCGAAGAAGCACTGCGTAGAAGACGCCTTGTCAGCAACCCGCGCAGCAGTCGAAGAAGGAATCATCCCCGGCGGAGGCACCACTTTCGTCAACATCGCCCCTGCTCTTGACAAAGTTGAAGCCGAAGGTGATGAGAAGGTCGGTGTACAGATTGTAAAAAGAGCACTTGAAGAGCCGCTCCGTCAGATCGCTAATAACGCAGGCCTGGAAGGCTCAGTCGTCTTAGAGCGCGTCAAGAATCAGGAGAAGCCCGGTATCGGCTTTGACGCGATATCTGAGGCTTACGTGGATCTGCTCAAAGCAGGCATAGCCGACCCGGTAAAAGTAGCCAGGTTTGCCTTGCAGAACGCAGCAAGTATTGCGTCAATGCTTCTGACAACTGAAGCTCTGATAACCGATGTGCCTAAGGAAGAGCCTCCTATGCCGCCATATCCTCAAGGAGGCATGGATTATTACTAAGTCGGTCACGAGCATCAATATACAGTCCCGGAGCGGATCCGGGACTGTTTTTTTTACTGGTTAGGAAGCAAGCTTTTGAAGTCTTTTCCCTCGACCTGGATGTATGTCTCAGGAACATCCCCCATTATCAGGACTTCTGTTATGGGAACCTGGGCGACTATATCATCTGTAGCCATTACCATAGGGACTATGACTTGCATGTGCGCAGTAACCTCAAGGTAGATTTTATGACGAATCTGATTTATGCCCGCTTGTTCAAAATCGCTGAGTATCTTTGTGGTAACAGTGCCTATAGGTGTTATTGAAATGGTGATTCTCGGACCCACGTTCGCGAGGACATGAGTCCCCAGAATCTGGCCGAGAGGGATTCTAATCTTAGTATCGCTGATTTTGCTGAGATATTCTTGCACTCTGAGGGTGACTTTTGAGGTCAGCCTGTCAATCTCCCCTGTATTCGGCTGGACAAGCACAACTTTTCCGGCACTGTCAGGACGAAGCGCATAGAGATCTTCCCATCTTATGCCTTCCGCAATTTCCAAGGCAATAGCGGAAGTCACGGCTTCTGTCGCAAGCACCCTGGCTTTGGCTGTAGCCAACTGGTGAAGAGTAGGCCTCAGACGCCAGTCTATTATGGCAAAAATCATTATTGCTACGAGTAACAGCAAGATGAGTCGACCGAAGAATACCCTCCATTTCCGGGGTTTTGAGGATGTTCCGGACCAATTGGCTTGTTCAGGATTTGCTCTCCTGCGAGTAAGACCTGAAGGCTTGGCATGGAATATAGGATCCCTTTTCCGCTTCCTAAGATAGCTCGGGCGCCTACTGACACTAACCCCCCAAGCCCTCGGACTCCGTCTCATTCCATGGAGCAGTCCGGCAAGCCAACGATTAAAATCTACCCACCAGGGGCGCGGGAAGAGACCCCTGGACCACCGGTAACATCTGGCCATTTTCTTTTCCCATAGCCTCCTGCCCTTTGATTCATCGTCTAAAAGATCTTATTCATGAGAGGCCGGGAAAAGAAAGGTATTGTTAACTCACTTGAATCCTGGCAAACTTACGCTTGCCGACTTTCATAATCATGCCGGTGCGCACAGCGATATCCTCATTGGAATCCTGTATTTTCTCACCGTCAACAGTCACCGCGCCTTGCTGGATTAACCTACGCGCTTCACTGTTACTGCTTGCAAGGTCTGCCATTACAAGGAGTTTAGGGCACCATATCTTGCCGCTTGCAAGGAATTCTTTGGAAATCACAATGTCAGGGATATCCTCAGGAAGACCGCCTTCGCGGAAAACAGCATCAAATTCCGCCTCGGCTTCAAGGGCAGCCTCGTGGCCATGGTAGAGCTCTACAATCTCTCTGGCAAGCCTCTTTTTGGCGTCACGGGGATGCAATTCGCCGGAAGAGAGCGCCTTGCCGATGGATGCGATCTCATCCTCCGGAAGTTTAGTAGCAAGCTCATAGTAGGTCATCATCACTTCATCCGATATGGACATAACCTTACCATAGCTTTCTTTCGGATCCTCTGTCACGCCTATATAATTACCCAGGCTTTTGCTCATTTTCTTTACGCCGTCAAGCCCCACAAGTATAGGCATGAGGATTGCAACCTGAGGTTCTTGATTAAATTCCCGCTGGAGTGTTCTCCCAAATAGAATGTTAAACTTCTGATCAGTACCCCCAAGCTCTATGTCTATGTCAAGGGCAATTGAATCGTAGGCCTGCATAAAAGGGTAGAAAAACTCATGAATATAGATAGGCCTTTCTTCATGGAATCTATCGCGAAATTCTTCTCTCTCCAGCATCCTTGCTACTGTATACTTGGAAGCTAAGTTGATTACGTCTTCAAAAGTGAGCTTGGAAAGCCATTCGCCGTTAAACACAGTATGGGTATGGGCAGGATCCAAAATCTTGAATGCCTGTTCCTGATAGGTCCTGGCGTTTTCCATTATCTTCTCCATTGAAAGCTGGGGCCTGGTTTCAGACTTGCCCGAAGGGTCTCCGATACGCCCGGTGAAATCCCCTACCACCAGAAATACTTCATGACCCAGCTCCTGGAATTCGCGCATTTTCCTAAGAACCACTGCATGTCCCAAGTGAATATCGGGAGCGGAAGGATCCAGGCCCAGCTTAACCCGAAGAGGCTTCCCGGTTCTTATTGAGTGCTCCAGTTTGCTTTCCAGGTCCTCCTCGGAAATAATCTCAGCGCATCCTCTTCTGAGAATGTCCATTTGCTCTTTGACCTGCAATTCTTCCGCCTCCTAATATTACATGTCTTCTACATCCGCACAAGCCACTTGGAAATTTCCAAAACTAAATCTTTATCTGCTCTTTAGGCCGTTTTTCGTGGCTGTGACAGATCCTGCTCAGGTAAATTAAGTTTAGCATACGCCAACTTATAACGTCAACGATTCCGTCTGCGCCTCTGTATTGACGCAAACATAAACCACTGTGGTATAATTAACGTTAATAGTTGGGTAGACAGCTCACAGAAAATGCTCATCTTGAAAGAGAGGCATCACAGATGTCGAGAGGTTTTGGCCGTATTCTGTCCATCCTGGCTATCGGGCTTGTCTTCGTGCTTTGTATTGGATCAGGGGTCGTAATTGGTGTTATCTCAGCAGCACTGAAGAATATGCCCGCGCTGGAAGACTTCGAGTACAGACCGATTGAAGCCACCAGAATATATGATGTAAATAACAAACTCATTGCCCAACTGTACGTTGAAAACCGAGTATGGGTACCCCTCTCGGAGATGCCTAAAGAGTTGCAAGATGCAGTCATCGCTGTTGAAGACTCCAAGTTCCGCGAGCATCATGGCATAGACTTTATGGGAATACTCCGGGCTTTCCTCGTAGATATCCGTGAAGGGCGAATTGTGCAAGGCGGAAGCACCATTACCCAGCAGCTTGCAAAGAACGCATTCCTCACCCATGAAAGAACATGGACGAGAAAGCTCCAAGAACTATTATACGCCATCCAACTGGAGCGTACTTATACAAAGGATCAAATCCTCGAACTATATCTGAATGAAGTCTATTTCTTTCCCGGTCAAGCGGTCTACGGAGTGGAAGCCGCAGCCCAAGGATATTTCGGCAAGAGTGTTCGCCACCTGAACCTGCCTGAATCAGCGCTTCTTGCCGGTATTATACGCAATGCGTACATCTATTCACCGACACAACACCCGGAATCAGCCAAGGCGCGTCGGGCAGTTGTATTAAAACGTATGGCACTTCTGGGGTACATATCAGAAGAAGAAGCCCAATCCGCCATGGAAGCACCCCTTGGTGCGATCGAGCCCAGGCCTTCCAAACAAGCAGCCCCGTATTTTGTCAGCTATGTCCGCGATCGGATGATATCAAAGTACGGTCATGAGACAGTATATAAAGGAGGTCTAAAGATCTACACAACTTTGGATCTTAGACTTCAGAATCTGGCTAATCAAATCCTTCTCTCTAACCTGCCGAACGGGGGCAAGGACTCAAAAGGGCTTACCCAGCCCCAAGCTGCCATGGTAGTATTAGACGCACGCGAAGGGTATATCAAGGCAATGGTAGGCGGCAGAGGCGAAGATGAGTTTAACAGGGCTGTCATGTCTTACAGACAGCCGGGTTCAGCCTTTAAGCCTTTTGTATATACCGCAGCGCTCCAGGCAGGCTACACCCCTGCAACTATACTGGACGATTCACCCATAGAGTACGTTATCCCGGGACAAGCCGAACCATGGGCGCCGGTAAACAATGATAATAAGTTTCGCGGCCCGGTAACAGTCCGTAAAGCCCTTGAGGATTCCATTAACGTCCCGTCTGTGAAACTCTTGGACCAAATAGGAGTAGCTAATGCGATTAAAGCAGCAAAATCCATGGGAATAACAAGTCTGGTAGAATCAGGGCGTCATAATGACATGAATCTCTCCCTTGTGCTCGGGGGATTGACGCGTGGGGTCACGCCCATCGAAATGGCCTCAGCTTATGCTGTTTTCGCTAATCAGGGCATCAAAGCTGAACCTATAGCAATACTCAGAGTCGAGGATGCCAATGGCAATGTGCTGGAGCGAAATACTCCCCGGAAAAAAGTAGTCTTAGACGAACAGACTGCTTATATAATCACTGATATGCTCAGAGGAGTCATTACCCGAGGAACAGGCAAATCAGCCAATATAGGTAGGCCGGCAGCAGGCAAGACAGGAACAACCACAGAATATACAAACGCCTGGTTTGTGGGATTCACCCCGGAACTTGTAGCCTGTATCTGGATAGGCAATGATGAACAGCAAAAGCCCATGGTCTATGGGGGAACCAGAATCGGAAGCGGTAAGGCTGCAGCAATCTGGGGAGCATATATGAAAGAAGCGCTGAAAGACATGCCTGTAACCGAATTCCCTGTGCCAAGCGGTATTGTTTTCGCCAAAATCTGCACGGAATCAGGCGTTCTTGCCAGTGAATCGTGCCCTGGCGCAGCAACTGAAGTTTTCATTGAAGGAACGGAACCCAGGCAGCTCTGCTATTTACACACAAGAACACAGGAAGTGGATGTCTGCATTGAATCAGGGCAGCTTGCAACAAGATATTGTCCTTCCGACCAAGTAGAGAGGCGCAGGTATTTAGTGTCAAGCGGCCTAAGGATCCTGCCTTGCGGAACCATAGTGACAGAAGAGTCAATTCCAAGGGTAGCGTGTAAAGTGCATACGTGGTGGACAACGGATTCGCATAGCGCCTCATCTAAGGAGTCTTTGGATCATAAAGAAGAATCTTCATCTTCATACGAAGACAACCCGGACTAGCCGGGCTATCTTCCACGCACTAAAACCACGGTTGCCCCGTCACCGCCTTCAGACAGCCCCCCGGGCAACGCTTCATCTACATGAGGATGTTCCTTCAGAAACTTGCGCACTGCTTGCTTTAAAGCTCCTGTCCCTTTCCCGTGAATAATCCTTACTCTCTTTAATCCTGCAAGACAAACGTCATCCAGGTACTTATCTACGTCAGCTATGGCTTCTTCCACAGTATGCCCACGTACATCAAGCTCCATGGAGACAGCGGATGCTTTTTCACGGGTAATGGGTGAGAGATAAACCTGTCCTGTATACGAAGGCTTCTTACGACAATCCTCGCCTTCCGGCACGTACAGATCTTTACGAGACACTAAGACCTTCAGTCCGCCCACTTGAACTTCCACATCATCACCTTCGCCGGACACCCAGTTAATTTGACCTACCTGACCCAATTTGCCCACGAAAACCTCGGCGCCTACTTCTATTTCATCGGGATTCAAAGGTCTTACACTATCTATCTCTCCCCTTGCAATATCTTGCCCGGATAACTCCTCCTCGATGGGACGTCCTCTCTCCGAGACTTCCTTCAGTGCTTCCCTTGCCTTGCGCGCTTCATCATCAATGGCACTCATTTGCAGCTGAGAACTCTTGCGCAATTCTTTAATAATGGCAGCTATATCAGCCTTTGCCTGCGCTAACATGGTGTCAGCTTCCGTCTTTGCCTTTCTTAAGATTTCAAGTCTGGCCTCTTCTATCTGTTTAACCTCAATTTCCTGCCTCTGCCTCAGTCTTTGCTGCTCCTCCCTGGCTTTCTCGGCTTCCTCTTTTTCTGCTTCCAGTTCCTCCATAGTTCGCTTCATTTCCGCTATGATGGAGTCAACCTGAATCCTGTCCTCTCCAAGGTAGTTACAGGCAGTATTGATTACCTCTTCAGGCAATCCAAGCCTGGAAGCTACGGCAAGGGCGCATGACCCTCCCGGCAATCCCATAATCAACCGATACGTAGGTTCCAATGTTTCAACGTCAAATTCGCACGATGCGTTTTCCGCTCCTTCGTATTCATAAGCGAATGTCTTCAGTTCACTGAGATGGGTTGTGACCACGGTGGAGGCACCCCGTTCGTGTAGATATTTCAAGATTGCCACACCCAAGGCTGCCCCTTCCCGAGGATCAGTACCTGCGCCGAGTTCATCCAAGAGAACCAAGGAGCTTGAGTCCGCCTGCTCCATAATCTTTACTATATGAGTCATATGCGAAGAGAACGTAGACAGGCTCTGCTCAATGCTCTGTTCATCGCCGATATCAGCGAAAACTTGAGAGAATACCGGCACTTTCGTCCCGGATAACGCCGGAATGTGAAGACCTGCCAAAGTCATAAGGGCAAACAGCCCTATAGTTTTCAAAGTGACAGTCTTGCCCCCTGTATTCGGGCCGGTCACTACTAAGGTTCTAAAGTCCTTCCCAAGTTCTACATCAATAGGGACAACATCACCTGAGAGAAGCGGATGCCTACCTTGACGAATTCTAAGGTATCCTTTATTGTCCACGTCAGGTTCCTGGGCTTTCATGTCAAGGCTGAGCCTGCCTTTGGCTAAAGCAAAGTCTATGGCACCGAGAATGCTCACGGTGTCAAGGATCTCAACACTTGCACCACTCACCGCAAAAGACAGCTTTTGGAGGATCCTCTCGACTTCCTCCTTCTCCTTCCCTGCGAGTTGTGTCAGCTCATTGTTAAGGTCTACTATGGGCATGGGTTCAATAAAGAGAGTCTGGCCGCTTTGAGACCTGTCATGGACTATCCCGGGCACAGAAGTCCGCGCTTCCTGCTTCACAGGAACCACGAACCTCCCTGAACGCAGGGTAATAATGGGTTCCTGGAGATAGCGAACAGACTGCTCAGACTTGATAATGGAATCGAGCTTCTCACGAATCCTGTTGTTTACTGCACGTATTTGCGATCTTATCCTAGCCAGCTCACAACTGGCATGATCCACCACGTTGCCGTACTCGTCAATACACCGTTCAATTTCCTTGACAATACCGGGCTGTGGAGTAATCCCTTCAGCATACTCTCTGAGAATCGCAAACTCTCCGCCCAGTCCTGTGATGAACTTCCTAAGTCTCATGGCTGCTCCAAGGGTCGATGAAACGTCCAGGAGCTCCTCAGGGGTGAGAGTTCCTCCGATAGCAGCCCGCTCTACGAAGCTGCGAATGTCACGGACACCCCCAAGGGACACATCCCTACCTGCAGACAGGATTGCTCTGCCTTCAGTAGTCTCTTTCTGTCTCCTCCTAACCTCATGAAGATCGGTTACAGGTCGAAGGCTGTCCGCAAGTTCCTTCCCTAAGTTGGTTGCAGCAAGGGCCTTAAGGCGGTCTTTTATCTTATGAAATTCCAGCACTCGAACTGATCTCTCATCCAAATCGGCAAACCCCCTGACACGGGCTGATATTTCATCAGCTGTCAGGGATTATTATAACATTACGGGCGCTAGGAAAACAGCTTTCAGTGGGCAGGCGGTCTCTCAATGCTGACCTCAGGAAATTCGTCCGGTTCCGCTTGAGCCTCGTGCTCCAGGACACTTCGGGCAGCCTGCTTCACAGCTTCATCCCTGGCATTTTCTGCAAGCCAAGCGACATATCCGGGATCCTGACGTGCCACATGTCCAAGGGGTTTTCGGACGTACTTGCCAAAGGTGAGAATCAGATCCCCAGGATTATCAGGAACGGATATTTCATCCGAAAGAAGGGTATCGCCAAGCTCCTCCAAGGCCACCATGTCTATACCTACAGCATCTCTCATAGCCCTGGCCTTCGCTCTTGTCGCAGCCATTCTCAAGAGGTGGGGTTGTATCGCCCGGTTTACACTTTCAGGCGACGCATCCCCAATTTCCGTAAATATCCCGTCTTCAGTTTCAATTTCTGCCTCTACTACGCCGTACATTCCGTTATCCATAGAAGGGATCTGAATGACTCGGGTGCTGATACGCTTTAACCCACGCTGTCTTGCAAGTTCCAGAAGACCTCCGTATAGAACGTAGTCTCTACCTTGGAGGGTCTTGATGAATCGCTCACGGAATTCCTTTGAAAGCTCCATAGTGGGTACCACCTATTCCTTAGTTTTCAGATCGCGGAGTTCAGCACTTTCTTTCTTCACAACATATAGTTCCCCGGATGTGTCCAGACTTGCAAGTAACACATCATGAGGATCCTTTACGCCCTTTTTTCTTAATTCTTCCTTAAGCCACGCCATGGTAAGCCCAAGCTGATTCAGGTACTTGTACTTTATTTCTCCGTCTGTGATAAGGGGGTAAGGCAGACCTTCATATGAAGTTGTGATCCCGAGATCCCTGGGAGTTACAGGCCTTGCTTGAGACTTCATAATCACGCTCAATCTGCCTGATCCTTCCAGGATAGCAAACTCCACATCTTGGATATTGGGTACATCCTTCTCACGTAACCCTGATAATAGGTCATCTATGTTATAACGGAGTTCCCTTAACGCGCCTTCTAAGATCTTCCCGTCTCTCACAACAATGGAGGATTTTCCACTGATTAAGGATCTGGCCTTTTCACTCTTTAATGTCATGAATGCGAACACCACCTCGGCAATGGCCAATACAACAATGGGAATGACTGCATCATGTATGTGAATTGACCTCTCTTCCAGGGGCATAGCTGCAAGGTCCGCAATCATGATAGCCACAACAAGGTCAAAGGGAGACAATTGCCCGATTTCCCTCTTCCCCATCACCCTCGTGACAAAGAGCACAAACACGTACATGAATACTGTTTTGAACACAGTGGAAAGCATCTGCAAACACCCCTCCGCCCTTACTTTTCAGGCGCCGGTGCTTCTCGATTGTAGTATGAGTGCAATCTCCGACATGTATTCCGCATGTGTGATTTTTGAAGGAATAGAAGCTTGTATGCAGTCAGGCTCTCATACGACGTCTTTTGAGCCAATCTTGGAGCTTTGACAGATGCCAAGTGTTGATTACGTGAGGCTGTTCAAGCCACGCACGCCTTGCAACATCTAAGCCATATGACATAAACCGGAGTTCATTCACATTATGAGCGTCAGTGTTAATGACGATGCAGGCGCCTGCTTCCTTTGCCTTCCTGGCCCATGTGGAATCCAAGTCCAGTCTTTCAGGGTACGCGTTAATCTCCAAAGCCACATTGTGCCGAACCGCTTCCTGAATGACTGTATCCATATTTACATCATAGCCTAAACGCCTGCCGAGCACGCGTCCTGTGGGGTGGGCAATAATGTCTACACTTCCGCTTTGAATTGCCTTTACTATTCGACCTGTCATAACACCTTCAGGCTGACCGAAAGCACTATGCACGCTCGCCACGACTATGTCAAAGTGAGAAAGGATCGAATCAGGGTAATCGAGGCTGCCGTCTTTTAGAATCTTAAGCTCAATCCCAGACAACACATGGATTCCGGCAAATCTGTCCCGAAGTCGGCCTAAAGCCTCCAGCTGCTTCATGTGCTTCGTCTCCGAGAGTCCTCTCGCAACCTTCAGGGATTTCGAATGATCAGTGATTGCAATATATTCATATCCTAAGGCCTTAGCTGCTTCCACCATAGACTCGGGAGATTCTCTACCGTCACTCCAATTTGTGTGCATATGAAGGTCCCCAAGGATATCGCCGGCAACCAAAAGCCTAGGCAAACGCCGCTCCAAAGCAGCGTCGATTTCACCTGTCATCTCACGCAGCTCAGGCGGAATATACTCCATCCCCAGGGCTTCGTATATATCTGCCTCACTTATCGCACCCTGCTTTTTGCCTGTCTCATAAAAAAGACCGTCTCCGGAGAGCCTGAGCCCTAGCTTACGTGCAACAGACTTAAGACCTGCGTAGTGTAGCTTTGAACCTGTTGTCGCCAAAAGTGCGAATGGAAACTCCTCCGGTCTCACAATAGAGACATCTATCTCCACATCACCTTCAGCAGTAAACGTAACCCTATCTTCATCAGAAAAGCACGTGCCAAGGAACCCGCTCCATGATCTTATGAGATCCGGGATACCGGATGAATCTTCGATCCCAAGGACTATGTCTACATCGCCGCAGGTTTCTTTGCGTCTTCTTACGCTGCCTGCCGCAGCTATCTCACTAACTTCGGTATGAGAACTTATGAAATCAATAAGGCTCGCACTGAGCCTGTCTGCAATTGCAAGAGGGATGCGAGCCATATCTTCTTCTTTTAGTTTTTCCATAGCTCTCAGTATGTTTTCCTCCGACTTTTGTCCCATGCCCGGGAGCGTTCTTAACTTTCCGGATCGGGCAGCTTCTTCCAGTTGGTCAATACCGGCGACTCCAAGCTCGCGAAATATCAAAGATGCAGTCTTTGGGCCTATTCCAGGCACCTTTGTCATATCCATCACTCCGGGAGGATACTCCGCCCTTAAGTCTTCCAGCGCCTTGAGAGTTCCAGAGTCAGCAATCTCCAGAGTCTTCTCCTCGATAGCTGTACCTATTCCTTGAATGTTCTTGAGCTGCCCTTCCCGGGCAAGTTGAGCCGCGTCTTCACTGAGACTTTCGAGAGTATCAGCAGCTCGTCTGTAAGCTCTGATCTTAAACGGGTTTTCTCCTTTCAGCTCCAAATAATCTGCAAGCTCACGGAAAACCGCAGCGAATCCGGCGTTAGCCACGAAAACAACCCCCTGTTAAACTCGATTCACCTATACAGTATCCCCTTTTTTTGTCTTATTGCCGGGTTTTGTCGGAAAGGGAGGGGCTGCCTTTTCATTAGGACTTGCGTTATCCGGGTTTGTCAGGTACGGAATCCCTCCCGGAAAGACATCCTCAAGGCTTCTGAAGACTATAGGAGATAGATTCATCAATTCCCTGGCGATAGACGAGCTGTCTATCGCCAGGCGCGCACCCTCAAAGGGAAGCGCATAAACCATGAGCAACACAATCATAACAAGGAAAGCTCCTTTGGCAAAGCCAAAAAGCGCGCCTCCTAAGGAGTCAAGTATAGACACAGGCGAATACTTTACAAGCCTACCCCAGATCCATCCAAAAACTGAAATTGTCAGTACCACACCGAGACAGACTGCCGCAAACCCAAGAATAACGGCAATTCCTTCAGGAACAGCAAAATAGCGGAGGATATAGTCTGATGCCACATCGTAATATTGCAGGGCCAAGATTACTGAGGCAATCAGTCCTACAAGGCCTAGGATTTGCCTCACAAAACCTTTTCTAAGTCCCGCAACACCCATCAGCCCGACGAAAACCAAGATCACGAGGCTAAGCCAATCCATTTCAGCTCCCCCTTTTTCTACCTTACATCCTCCACGAGGCGCATGAGCTCCTCATAACGGCGCCTTGCTTTCTTGAGATCATCAGCTAGGGAGAGGCAAACCAGAATAGCCGCTTGGCTTCGAGAAAGGCGCGGATTCATGGCAAGGGCAGCCTTCATCCGCTCATCCACTGATTCTGCTAACTCCTTTATATGATCAGTTTCAGCATCAGAACGGATAATATATTCTTCCCCCATAATATTGACTGTAACCCGATTCTTTTTCCCGGTGGGTTCGATTTCTTCATAGGCCTCTTGGCCCGGCAAACCCATCACCTCCATGGCGCCTGTGGTCACAGCTATTGATTCGACTTTCTTTTGCCATTACCTTCTGCATACATGGAGGTATTAGTCCTGACTTCGAATAGAAGCCCCCACTCCTTGCGCAAGGTTCTCAACTATTCGGGCATGAACCGCTCCTACCTCTTCATCCGTAAGTGTGCGGTCAAGACTCCGATAGGTTATTGAATAAGCCAGGCTCTTGTGGCCGGGAGGAACTTGGGGTCCCACATATACGTCAAATAGATTTACTCGCTCAACAAGGCCGGCGCCTGCCTCCCATATCCTGTCCTCAACTCTTCCGCTCTCTATGTCTTCTTCCACAATAACAGCTATATCTCTGCTAACTGCAGGGAACCTCGGAAGAGGTTTGACTTCCAGATCTCCCGGCATGCTAAGGAGAAGCTTCTCTAAGTCCAGTTCAGCCAAATATGCTCTTTTGCTAAGGCCCAGAATCTCACTGACTGTCGGATGGAGTTCCCCAAAGCAACCGATATCCTTACTGTCTATCACTAATCTGGCAGCCCTTCCCGGATGCAATGTAGGATGGACCATCTTCTCAAACCTATATCTGGAAATCCCGAGACTTTCAAGAAGCCTTTCAATGATACCTTTCATGTGAAAGAAATCGACGTCCGGCGTCTGATTTGTCCATGTAGGCTCCTCGAGCTTTCCCATGAGCGCAAGGCCGATCATCTTCCGCTCATCCGGGAGATTGGCTTCTCTCCCTGATTCCTTTTTGACTTCCTCTACGTAGCGTCTTCGGAAAACCTTACCCGCTTCATAGATAGCCACATCATCCCGTTGCCTCGACGCGTTCCTTGCAAGAACATCAACGAGACTCACAAAGAGCGTTGTTCGTAGCATCGTATGTTCACTGGAAATAGGATTGCTAATCTGTACCTTATAGCGTTCAATGTCCTTTTCAGGAAGCCTTAACTCAGAGCAGGCAGCCTCTGACGTAAAAGTCATGGTGTCCACCTCTGTAAGGCCTGAGCCCCTGAGAATCTCGCCTACCTTAGACTCCAAACGCCTTACCGGATTCAGCCGTATCTCAGGCGGCGCTCCTTTGGGGATCGTATGAGGGATCTTGTCATACCCATAAATACGCGCAATCTCTTCCACAAGATCCTCTTCTTGACGTACATCCATTCTGTGGTTAGGAACAAGCACGCGACATGAATCCTCATTCCATTCATCCAAGATAAATCCCAATCTCATCAGAATTGACTTCATCTCGTTTTGGTCTATGTCGATCCCGAGCAAGCGATTGACTCTGGCGGGACGGAGACGAATGTGAACAGGGGTTTCAAGTCCCGGATACTCATCAATCCTGCCTACAGCGACTTTTCCCACTTTGAGCTCAGCCATGAGAGCTGCAGCCCGATCTATGCCTAATCTGGCGTTCTCAGGCCACACACCCCTGGAAAACCGCATAGAAGCCTCTGTCCTCATTTTAAGTCTGCGTGATGTCCTCCATACGCTCACAGAATCAAAAGCTGCGGCCTCAAGAAGCACCTGGGTGGTGGATTCCTCAACCTCAGTATCTGCGCCTCCCATTACTCCTGCAATTGCCACCGGGGATGTAGCATTCGATATAACCAACATATCCCCACTCAATTCACGGGGCTCCCCGTCAATGGTTGTCATAGACTCTCCGCTGCGCGCCCGTCTTACTACTATAGTACTGTCGCGGATACGGTCCAAGTCGAAAGCATGGAGAGGCTGACCAAGTTCGAGCATAACGTAGTTAGTAATATCCACCACGTTATTAACCGGACGAATACCGCATGAGATGAGCCTCTTCTGCATCCATCCGGGTGACGGGCCGATATTTACCTCTGTTACCACACGTGCAACATAACGCTTACACAAGTCCTCGGAGATAATCTTCACTGTTGCAAGCCCGTCTATCGCCGGACCTTCCTCCTTTACGACAAGGCCAGGATGTTTCAGCTCGAGGCCGAGAGTAGCTGCTGCCTCCCGAGCTATGCCGAAGACATTAAGGCAGTCAGCGCGATCGTGCGTAATTTCAAAATCAAATACAGTATCCTCCCCTTCCCCGATCAATGATTCGCAAGCGGTCCCGCTTGAAGTAAGCGCCTCTGCTACATCACCCGGAAGAGGAAGCCCCGGAACATATTCAGCTAACCATTTATATGGGACAAGCATTAAAGGAACCTCCCTTTACTAAGCATGTATAAACTGCCGATTAAATGCCATATCGTTTTCAGCGAGGAGACGGATGTCATCTATCCCGTATTTCAGCATTGTCACTCTGTCAATTCCCATACCGAATGCAAGCCCCGAAATCTCCTCCGGATCAAAGCCCACTTCCCGAAGCACTCTGGGGTGAAGCAGCCCGGAACCGAGGATTTCAAGCCAGCCTGTATTCTTGCATACACGGCAACCTGCGCCGTTACATATGACGCAAGACACGTCCATCTCAGCGCTGGGCTCGGTGAATGGAAAATAACTCGGCCTGAACCTGACATCTGTGTCAGGACCGAAGAACTCGTGAGCAAACCTTGCCAAGACACCTTTAACGTCTCCAAATGTTATTCCCTCATCAACGACGAGCCCGTCCAACTGATGGAACACAGGCAGGTGTGACGGGTCAGACGCATCAGACCTGTAAACCTTGCCTGGGATAATAGCTCGGATTGGTGGTTTACGGTTTTTCATGATTCTAATATCCACGCAAGTCGTGTGAGTCCTGAGGACAATATCGTCAGTAATGTAGAAAGTGTCCTGGATGTCACGGGACGGATGGTTCTTTGGCACATTCAGGGCTTCGAAATTATTGTAGTCGAGCTCTACGTCGGGACCTTCCAATACTTCAAATCCGAGACGCGCGAAAACACGTTCCAATTCCTCATAGACTACACTCACAGGATGCCTTGTACCAATAGAAGGCCTTTTCCCCGGAAGTGTTATGTCAACTTCTTCTGCCTTAAGCTTGTTCTCCAAGTCAATGGCAGAGATCTCGACGCGTCTTGCCTCTATCATCTCTCTCACAGTTTCCCTAGCTTCATTGAGGAGCCGGCCAATTTTAGGTCTCTCATCTTCAGAGTACTTACCCAGACTGCGGAGGGCTTGAGTTATCTCTCCCCTTTTCCCCAGATACTTCACGCGAATCTCTTCTAAATCCGGCAGACTCATTGCAGATTCTATGCTCTTCTTAGCATCAGACACAAACTTTTTTGTTTTCTCGTCCATACATATTCCTCCTAGTTATGGAGAGGGGCCACAGTCTTCAAGGGACGAAGACC
>JAKPFY010000072.1 GCA_029551185.1 Bacillota bacterium | reverse complement strand
AGCCGTTTTCTCTCTGCAAACCCAGCCAGCAAAGATGCCAAGCAGACATTGTTGATCTTGCGAGGAATACCCTGGGTGTAGTCATGAATGATCTCGATGGCCGCATCTGTGAACAAGGCGTTGGCTGCCCCGGCAACATGCAGGTGATGGGCGATGTAGCCCTTGGTTTCCTCCAAGGACATCCCCGGAAGATGGAACCGCAGGTTCAACCTCTGCACAATCGCCTCATAGATCTGCGTGCTGAGAATCCTCCTAAGTTCTGGCTGCCCCAAGAGAATCAAGCTCATCGGCGAAAAGGAGTCCATCTTGAAGTTGGTCAAAAAGCGTATCTCTTCCAGCATCTCCCTTTTGAGCAGGTGCCCTTCATCGATGATGATCACAGGTGTCTTGCGATGGTTCTCATAGAGATCCAGGATAACCCGGTTAAGCTGGCGCTTGGCATCCCCTCGGTAAAACCTGGGGATGTGGCCAAGTTGGTGCAAGACTTCGTAGTAGAAGTTGCGTGGTGTCAGATCCGAATCGGTGATGTAGAGCACAACATACCTGGCAGAGCTCAGTTTTGAATCTAGGAGTCGAGCCATGGTAGATTTCCCGGCGCCGACTTCACCAGTGCACAGGGCGAATTGGCGGCGTTCTGCAGCATACTGCATGCGGGCCAGCATCTCTTTGTGGCTCTCCGTCAAGAACAGTTCAGACACCTGCAGATCCCTTCCGAATGGCGGCCTAACAAAGGAGTAGAATTCCTCAAACATCGCCATCACCACTCAGTTTGTGGAAGAGAACTGCGCCTTGGATACGGCGGAGCCGGACCTTTTCTTTTTCCTGGAGCGCTTTTAGATACCTTGAACCCTTGCTGCTGGATTTGGCTTCTTCCTTTTTCTGAACCGGCCCCAGTAGTGGGTGCCTCTTGCTCAGGTCGAGCTCTTTGGCGGTCTTAACCTTTCCGCCATTGAACCAAACCTCAATCTCATCCATGTCAAACGGGTCGAATCTCAGGTCCACATGTTTTCCAACAAGCTCCGGCCCAACATCGAAGACCAAACCGTTGAGCTTTACACAGCCGGTTTTGTCCACCCTGCGGGTTTCTTCCCAGAGAAATGCTTCCCACAGCTCCTCCGGGGTAGCAAAGCGGAGTTTACGAGAGTCTTCGGCAAAAACGATGGCCGGCGATAGCCCCTTATGGGCTGAATGGGGTTTATGGTTGTATCCCTCTTCCAGCCAGGAAAAGAAGGCATCATTGAGCTCTTTCAATGTTTTGGGCTTGAAAAGGTTCATCTCGTTAATGAACTGGTCCACTGTCCCCATAAAGCGTTCAACCTTGCCCTTGGCCTCTGGCGAGAACGGCGATGTCGTAGTGTGCCGGATGTTGAGTTTAGCGCAGGCCATGCGGAACCACTTGGAGACGAAGATTTTGCCGTTGTCCACGTAGACGTTGTCTGGAATGCCGCGCTTTAGAATGGCCTTGCGGAAGCAGTCTTCCAAGACGGGAAGTTTCTGGTCAAGGTAGAACTGAGCATGGGGAACCAGTCTCGTGTAATCATCGATGAAAGCAATTAGGTATGTCCTACGGCTCTTCTTAGGATCACCTGGGTCCGGTATGAATGGCCCGTACTTAAGGTCTACCTGCCAGAGCTGGTTGCGGTACTTCTTTTGGAAGCGCCTAAAGCCGCCCTTGGGGGCCTTAGGAAGCTCCATGAGCCCCTCTTTTCTTAAGTGCCTCCCTAAAGTGGCTGCACTTACAGAACCGGGTTCGATCTTACCCTCAACCTCTAGAATTTCAATGATCTGGCGTACACTGCGCTGAGGAAGCTCCGCCTTGAGAATCTTGGCCTCATCCAGAACTGAACGAGACAATCCGCGCAGCATTCCGCAGTCATCTCTGCCTTTGGGCTCCAATCCCTTCAAGCCCTTCTCCCGGTACAACTGGACGTAACGCCGCAGTGTCCGCTCGGAGATTGGCTTGCCCAAAAGACGCTGCCTTTCCAGTATCTTTTCTCTCCTAGCCCTGCGCTCGGCTTGTTCAATGTCAGGCTCCAAGAGCGGAGCGATAAGCTCAAAGCGCTGCTCAGCAATTTCCTGCTTTGACATGGTCATGGCCACTGGAACACCCCTTACGGTAGTTTTGGAATTACCATAACGCAGGGGAATTTCAGCTGCCAGATCAAAGTCTGTGGGATTTCAAAACCAGACCTTAAGTCCGCCGATGGTGACAATCTGGTTAACCAACCCCAACACTGAGGAGTGGCCGATCTGACCCCCAAGCAGACTGCATACCTGCTTGCTTAAAGCATACAGCGTAGAGATGGCTTTGCTCTGCCTCCGGTAGGTCCGAGTCTCGCTCCAGGGCGAAATCCTCACTCGTACACTGATTAAGGCTCCTGCCAACTCGTTGAACCTGGCCTTAAACTCACGCAGCCAGCGCCGGGTAGTTACAACGGCCCGGGAACCTTGAGTGGCCTGCTCAACAGGAACGTTTTCCTCCAGACAAGCTTGAAGCGCTGCTTCCCGGATTTGCTGGGTGTACTGCTTGTGGGGAGCCAAAAAGTCTGGCAGTACAACATGGGTTTTCTTACATCCGCGGCACCTCACCCGGAGCACAGGAATGCGAGTAGCTTCTTCCTCTAGTCGTACCTTTCGGGAGTACCAGCCGTGAGAACGGCAATCTGAGCTGCAGATCGGACACCTCAGTGTGACCCGATCCAAGATCTGCAGATATTTAGCTCTGTACTCGTTGACAGAATCGCCTAACCATACTACGATCATAGTGTGTTGTGTTAGGGATGGAAGCCTTGTCTTGGTGCAGAGTTGCAGCTCTTTGACCACCAGGCAAGGCTTCTCCCTTTCCTCCCCTAATTGAACTAGAGGAGGATTCTACTTGAACCGGGTTCAACCCTGTTATTCGGTCAAACACCCTGAGCAGAACCCGGACAATTATCGTGACTGAAAACAATGATCAGTCTCCTTTGCTCTCATAGTACTATCTTATCATCATGTCCGGAATTGTAACATAGACCCAAGGGCTCGTCCTGCGGTTCGCCGGGCAATTTCTTTGCGTTGCGCTGGCACACAAAGGCGTTCAGATCGGCCAGGAGTTGTGCTTTGTGGTTGAACAGGCGGTCGAGGACGATTTCCGTGTAGAGCGCTGCCAGGTATTGAAAATAGCGGAGGGTGATGGGCTGGGTGCGGCGGGCGTTAATGACTGCCAGGTGGGCGCGAATGTTGTCGTCATAGCGTGCAAGGTCATCGGCAGAGATTTTGAGCTTGCTGCCGCGCGAGATAAGGCGGTAGTAAATATGGCTGCGTCCCTGCGCATCAAAACCTTCCTCAGCCTGTTTCATGTCCTCCAGCAGTTCACGGTTTTTCTCGTAACCCAGCAGGCTGTTGAGCCAGGAAAGCAGGAGCAGGCGGTTTTCAAGTTTTTGGTATTGGGTTGATCCGTTGCTCATGCGCCAACCACCAACCTCTCAAAACCGGATTTTATAATAAGAGCAACTCGTCTCCTTCGTTCTTTGAGGAAATCCTTGTAATCAAGTTCGTACCAGTTTGAAGGCAATCCATGCCAATCATACATCTGTTGAAGCTCATCGGAAGCAAAGCGTTCTTCTAATTCCGGCACATAGTCCCTGGGAGCTCTGTCGGAAATCTTGATATTGTCGCTCCATTCCACCAAAGCATAGTTTGCTACCTGGTTAATGAGACGCTTTTCTCGAACCCCTATTCGTTGCAAGTATTTGCGGGGGAACAGATGATGACGTTCCAAAGCAGTCTTTTTGGCCTTCGTGGTAGGATCTAGCAACTCGGACACCTTCATCTTCGAATACAAGACCCGCGCTTCCAACAGACAAAGCGCGGCATAGTAGGCAAATTGCGCAGTGTTCCTGGCAGCAGCGGTTTCCAATTCGTTGGGTAAGGTTACTTCCCAATAGTCTTTTGTCAAGACGGCGCCAATCTGCTCATCGAGAATGCGGACGAAGTCGTCGGCTGTGTTTGCGCCGCGCAGTAGGGCCATATCCTGTTCAAATCGCGCTTCAGGCGAACTTGTATACCGCCCCGTGAGCGTTGCCATAAAGAACCAGCGCGCCATCACTTCACGCAAGCGGTACAAATTTACTTTGAAGTCTCGCTTTCCTATGAGCCACAATGCATAGGTGTAAAGAACAGCCATTTGTGAGGAGATGAGTTGATCGGAGGGGTATCCTGCCCTTTTCAGCACCTTGAAGAACTCATGCCAGTTTTGAAGATCCAAAGTGTAGGCCTGAGCCTCTTGCAATAAGGCAAACTGCTTCACACGCTGTTCATCGGAGAATTGCCGCGTTTCCAGGTCCTTCCCTCGAAGCAGGGAATAAACATGCTCTAAGCGAGCGCGGCGAAACCCCAGTGCCACGCTTACGCGCAGCAGCTGCTCAGGATTAGGGCGCAAATAATGATTAAAAGGTGAAGGACTGCCACCCGGGGAGGGTGCTTTGCTGCGCCGACAAAATTCTTCCAGCTCTTTGCGACCCTCGTCCCAGAATACGGACATCAATGTAAGAATAAAATTGGCCTGGTTAAGCGCTTCCCCTTTACTATTGATACGCACGAATATCTCTGAGACCTTGTCTTCATCGACAGAAGAAGAAATCTCCAGCGCGGTGAGTGGATATTCTTCGAGTTTGATCAGTCGGTCAATTCTCTCATGAATTATATCTTCTTCTTCGGCGGTCAAGGGGCGCCGTTTTCCTAACTTCTCAAGGAATTTTGTCTTGAAAGCATGCGGTTTCGTATCGGGCTGCCATAAAATGCTAATGTCCGGGATCCACTCTGCGTCCTTCTCAATCGCTGCATTAGAGACTTCAAATTTCTCACTCAGCGGATGAAAAGCTATTTTTATCCGCTGGGACTTGAAGTTTTTTGTAATCACGGGCACGGCTTTCATGACTGCGTATAATGAGGTCAACCGTTGCTGGCCATCTACGATGAGCAGACGCGCCACCTTTTGTTTCGGACCAGCACCAATCGTTCGGTGGGTATCAGAAGAACCATTTTCCCAGAAGAGAAGATAGCCAATGGGAAAGCCGCGATACATCGAGTCAAACAAATCGCGTACCTTGGTCATCGACCAAACAAAGGGACGCTGAATGTCAGGCAGCCCGATTTCTCCCATAGATATATCTTCAACCAGTTTCTTAAGTATATAATCAACCTTCTTGAAAAGTACTTCTGCCATACCTATCCCTCCACGCCTGCGAACATTTTTGCCTTGAACACACCTTCCAACGCCTGTGCGCCGGGGATGAGCGAATCGCCGTTGACATAGATAACGTCCGCACCCTCGGTAAATTTGTGCTTGGCCACAAAGTCACGGTCGCGTTTGTAATCTTCCTCTGTCCAGCCTGCGGTTTCGCGCCAGATGACCACGGTGCGTTTGCCCTCGCGCGTCAAGCCGCGATATACCAGGTAACAACGGCCGCTATCGTCCAGCACCTTCCGCTTTGCCACGTCCAGCCCGATGAGATAGTTGAAGGTCTCGGGAAGGTCCACTTTCTGGACACGAGTCTCCCCATCGCGGTAAATATGCAGACAGTAGTCGAAGGGCTTGCTGAGTTTTTCCGCATTCAGCAACGTTTCGCTTTTGCGCGTCTCCCATCGAAGAATGTAATTGAGTAGGTAGTCCTCGAACTGCAGTTCCCCCGTCTGCCCGGCGCTTTCGTCAAAGGACAGGTTGTTGAGTGCGTCTTCGTAGGATTCTAGACGTATCACCTTGATGATTCGTGGGCCCCGCTCGGCTTCTTCTGCCGTAGCCACCCGTTTGGGCTTGCCGTCCTTCCACTCCGGGGAGAAGGTGACTTTCTTTAACCGCGGCAGGAGAACGGTATCAAAGTAATCTGCCATCTCCACCAAGATAAACTTCCGCCGTCCGCCGTCTTCGCGGTTGAGGTTGATCACGGCGTGGCCGGTGGTGCCGGAGCCGGCGAAGTAGTCGAGGACAATACTTTGTTTATCCGCCCCAATCGTGATGATGCGCTTCAGCAAGCGGGTTGGCTTTGGAGAAGTGAAATATACATCTCCCGCTTGCATCATGGATTTTAACTCTTGCGCACCCTCCTGGTTGTGTCCAACGTCTTGATATGTCCACAACGTAAGCGGGGTAATACCTTGTTTGACTTCAGAGAGAAAACGTTTCAACCTGGGCACATTATCACCATTCGGACCAAACCAAATACGGTTGTCGGCAATTAATTCTTCAAAGCGTTCTTTAGAAACACGCCAACATGATCCTTTTGGTGGACGAACAACCCTGCCTGAAGGCGTGACGATCTCGTAGTCGTATTCCTCCGCGTATGTTTTTACATCAAGCCCACTAGACATCCATGGGCCGCGTGGATCATTGTCCGGATTTTGATACCTGGCGTTCTGCTCCTCTGTTCTTGGAAGCAAGCCAGGTTGCCATGTTTCTTTATGGGCAGCAAAACAAAGAATAAAATCGTGGTTGTCTAACAGCCCCCGAGCATCGTTTTGCGGCGAAAACTTTTTCTGCCAAATAATGTTCGCTACGAAGTTTTCACTGCCCAAAACACGCTCATACAGCTTGCGAAGATTGGCCTGTTCATGGTCGTCAATGCTGGTAAAGATCGCTGCATCGGGGCTCATAAGTGGCCTTAATGCCTCTGTGCAGTTGTCCAGCATGCTGAGCCAACTGGCATGCTGGTAACCATCGCGATAAATAAAATCATCGCTGCCGGTGTTATACGGCGGGTCAATGTACACACATTTTACCCGCTTACGGTACTTCTCCTGGAGCAAGTTGAGCGCCTGCCAGTTTTCGGAGTGTACCAAGAGTCCGTCAGTCATCTCATCCAAATCGTCAAAACTCGCCAACAAGCGGTCTTTGAAGTCTAGTGGAAAGTGACGAGTATCCAGCGGTAGGGAAGGATGCGCTTTGAGAAAGGCCATACGGCCTTCGGGCGTTCGCCAGTTACCGGAAAACAGGTCTTGCGGCAGGGTATCAATGGCCAAAATTTTCTCCCACTCCTCCCACTGTGCCTCGTTTTCGGCAATCTCGGGATAGAACGTCTCGGGAATATTGCCTACTGTGATGACGTAAAAAGCCTCGGTGATGAACTTCTTCTTTTCCCAGAGCATTTTCTGGAAGTTCTCAATCTGTGCCAGGAACTCAATGATGATCATTCCGACACGCTTGATCAGACGCATGAGTTGGAACCAACCCTCTGCCAGTCTCTCGCCTGCGGCTTCCATCTCCTCCAAGTTGAGCACCTCATTCTTCAGGTAAAAGTCCAGCTCTCGGGAAAGGAAACCTTTCAGGTCTTTGTGGATGAAAAAGTCGCTACTGTTGCGCCGAGTATACTGGCGCAGGTGGTGTTCCAGCAGGGTTACTGCCGACCCGTCGGTGTGGCGCTTTTCGGCAATCAATGCGGCCAAAGCCCCATGGGCGTCCTTGGGCAGACGTCTTGGAATCTTTTCCAGTGCTTCAGCAACAATGGCCTCCTGCTGGTTCCTCTGCCCATAGATGATCTGCTCTTCCTGGGTAAGCGGACGAAACTCGAAGGGAATGGTGATGGTTCTGGCGTCTGCGTCCCAAGTGATTTCGTCCAGTTTTGGCAGAAAAAAGCGCTTTTCACCCTTAACGTTGTTCTGTTCCACGTCGGCAGCCTTTAGCTTAAAGTGTACAGTTACACCATTGGAGGCCTTCCATGTATAATCAGTGAAGTACTCACCCGTCTTGACGTAATATTGGTCGTTATTGGCCCAGTAGAGATAGACTTCCTCACCATTGTAGGGAATGGCGTAACGTTCCTTCTTGGAGTAACGGCGCTTCGAAATGAAGTCGCCGTCCTGCCAATAGCGGCTGAAGAAGGAATAGAGATGGTTGTAGATAGCCGCCTCAAGCGCCTCGCCGCCCTTGGCTGATCTAGCCTTTTCCTGCGCAACAAGGTATTCTCTTCCTGCCTTTGTCTCACGGTACTTCTCAACGAGGTTGCCATCAACGTCCAGGGCATCTTCGCCCAGCGCTTCTAGCACCTTTTTCCGGGCAGCATCCAGCTCTTTCGCGGCTTGAGTTTGTTCAGCCAGTGCTCCTTTGTTTAGCTCTTCGTTAACCAAGCGCGGTAGGTCCTCGGAGACAAAGCGCTCCATGATTGCCCGCTTGAGATTCATGATGCGATAGATGCCAAAATCTAGGTCAGCGCAATCAAACTGAAATAGCTCGCGCAGAAGTTGTTGGAATTCTATCTGAGGAGTGCTCACCGCTGTTCACCTTACCTTTCTTCCTTCCTTTTCCGCTTACACCCCTTACAAGGCTAATACTCCATTGGTATCGCTTCAATGTGCGACTCTTCCTTGGCGCTATCTTCTTGACTCATTGAGAGTCCGGGAAGTGAACTTCCTGCCCGCTTTTATTCACTACATAACAGGTCGATTCCTTGTTGGAAGATTAAGACTTTTCTCCTATCTAGTTCGCATTGCACTGCGTTTTCTCCCTGGCTTCTGGCTGATATGGCCCTACATACTCCGCATACTCCATATTCGGTAGCAACGTCATAACATGTGTGTGGAGCACGGTTCAAAGCAACCACAGTTTTTTCAGGGCTCATATAGATCAAGAGAACCCCTAAAACGACGGTCTCATCGTGTTCACAAATGGAGAGCCCGGCAAGCTTCGAACCT
>JAKPFY010000066.1 GCA_029551185.1 Bacillota bacterium | reverse complement strand
ATAAGGCTTCCCGCCGATTTGCAGACAAAGTCTTCGAGTCACGAACACCGTCAATAAATGTTCCTTGCGGCAAAATTACGGCAGCGGCTACCACAGAACCTACAAGGGAGCCTCTGCCGGCTTCGTCTACTCCTGCTACCTTCTGAAGGCCTTCCCGCCACAATTTCGTCTCATAATCCAATCGATGGTTGTCAGGCATATCCCGGATGTCGGTACAGTCGCTCATCAGGTCTTATCTTCCAATCTGTCATCTACTGCAGGATCCAAGGTTACCCTCCCAAGGAGTCCTTTCCTGAACTCTGATAACACTATTGTCGCTGCCCGGGAAATATCTACTATGCCCCCTGAACCCAGACAACCCCGCTTCTCCCCTATCAATTGCAGAATCGTGTGACCGTCTTCGCCTTCTATATCACTTAGCTTGAAACGTGCGGTAAGGGCATTGCAGGCTTTGTCCCGAAGCGTCTCAAGAAGGTCTTCCGCTACCCGGATTTCATCAAAACATTCTTCCGCAAGGGCACCGGTAGCAGCAAGCTTAAAAAGGTCCTCAGGATTATCCATTCGAGGCGACAGGACACCCGGCATATCCAGAAGTTCGATGGCTCTGCCTACTCTTATCCACTGTTTGCCCCTGGTAATCCCCGGCTTCGCCCCGGTCTTTGCAGATTTTCTTCCGGCTATCCGATTTATCAGTGAAGACTTCCCCACGTTAGGAATACCGATTACCATAACCCTAAAAGGCCGAGGCCTCCGCTCACGACCTGCAAGCCTCAGCATAAGCTCCTCCGCCAAGCGGGAGATACCGGCAACTACATCTTCAACACCTTCGCCTGTCTCCGCATTCACAGCATAACAGTCAAGCCCGTCAGCTCTTAGAATTCTAAGCCATGCCTTCGTCTCATTAGGATCAGCCAAATCACGCTTTGCCAACACCACCACTCTGGGCCGGTTTTCCGTGATGCTCTTGATGTCAGGGTTCCTGCTTGTCCTGGGAATTCTGGCATCAAGGACCTCTATAACCAGGTCTATCCCAAAGAGGTGTTGTTTCATGGTTCGCTTGGTTCGCGCCATATGACCAGGAAACCACGGAAACTTCATGGCTTCACAAGATGCGCCTCAGGATTCCTGATAAGGCATATTCTGCCCGGAGGCCACCAGATAAGACTCGCTTTCCCCACAATATTAGCAATTGGGACGAACCCTACATCAGGATACCTGGAATCGTCACTGTTGTTTCTGTTATCGCCAAGCACAAAGTAGTGGCCGTTCGGCACTGTTTTCGGCCCGAAATAACCGTAAGTAAGGTCCATGGTATAATCCTCATTAAGGGCAATCCCATTGAGAATGACAAATCCGTCCCGGACTTCCACCTCATCGCCGGGAACACCGATAACCCTCTTGATGAATCTGCGCTTTGGGTTTGCCGGATACCTAAAGACCACAATCTCTCCGCGTTCAGGCTTCCTAAGTCTGTACACAAGTTTGTTAACAAGGAGTCTCTCACGATTATGAAGGCTCGGCTCCATGCTGCTCCCCTCTACCACGAAAGATTGGGCGATAAAAGTGATAATGAAAGCAGCAATCACAATAGCGACGGCAAAGGCCTGGACATACTCGATGATCTCTGCCTTTATTTCAGCGGACAGAATGGGCCTTGCCCCTGTTTTGGCCATTACTTCTTGCTCATTCGGCCCAATACCAGACGCCTGGCATGTATCGCAGCAGGTATTCGCCTCTTTGCCTTCACAGTGTTCTACATCATCGTTTCCTGATTTCGAACCTTCAGATTTCAGATCCGGGTCTCCTGGAATCAATTCGGATTTCACCTTCTCCTCGCTTCTTTTACCCGTGCGCGCTTACCTACACGCTCTCTTAGGTAGTAGAGCTTTGCTCGGCGTACCTTGCCGTAGCGTGTCACCTCAATCTTGTCTATCCTTGGGGAATGAAGCGGAAAAGTCCTCTCTACCCCTATGCCTGCTGACACCTTTCTGACGGTAAAGGTCTCACGGGTGCCGCTCCCTCTCCGGGAAAGCACAACCCCTTCGAAAACCTGGATTCTCTCCCTTCCGCCTTCAACTACTTTGACGTGTACCTTGACGGAATCCCCGGGTTCGAAATCAGGGATGTCATCACGCAACTGTTCCTGCTCAATAATGTCAATCATATTCATTTTCGGGATCCTCCCTCGTTAAGTCAGCCAATTGCTCCCTTTTAATATCATCAAGCAACCTAAGATCTTCACAGCTCAAAGAAGCTCGGGAAAGCAAGTCAGGTCGCCTTTTCAGTGTCCTGGCGAGGGCTTGTTTCCTTCTCCAAAGTCTGATCTTCTCGTGATCCCCTGAGACTAAAACGCAAGGCACACCCATCCCCCTAAACTCCCTCGGCCGCGTATACTGTGGATAGTCCAAGAGCCCGCCTTGGAATGATTCACTGATAAGCGCATCCTCACTCAAAACTCCCGGCACAAATCTCGTCACTGCATCCACCAGAACCATAGCAGGCAATTCCCCGCCTGTCAGCACATAGTCTCCAATGGATATCTCGTCAGTCACAAGTCCCTCTCTGCAACGTTCGTCTATTCCCTCATAGCGCCCGCAGATTATTATTATACTCTCTTCCTTAGCCAAGCGCCTAACCATATCTTGATTTAGGGTCTGCCCCTGAGGAGTCATCAAGATAATCCTTGAAGGTCCTCCTCCGGTTTCCTTGAGGACATGTTCAGTTGCGGCGAATATCGGCTCCGGTTTCATAATCATGCCGACTCCGCCTCCGAAAGGATAATCATCGGTTACCTTGTTTTTATCCACTGCAAAGTCTCTTATGTTGTGAATGTTTATCTCCACAAGTCCTCTCTCACGAGCCTTCCCGATAATACTCCCGGAAAGAGGCGCCTCAAACATCTCAGGGAAAATCGTGAGTATATCAATTCTCAAATTACACACCTACTCGAGGCCTGGAATGAGATTCACAGTCATCGTGCCGAGCTCAAGATTAATATCTTTCACTATCTCCCGCACCGCGGGTATCAATATGTTACCCTGT
>JAKPFY010000062.1 GCA_029551185.1 Bacillota bacterium | reverse complement strand
ACAAGCTTAGCCTGCGGCCCGAGATCCCTGACAACGAGGCCATGCGTCAAGGGAGAGACTTGGAGCAATATGTAGCTGAACGCTTCATGGAAGCAACCGGAAAGAAGGTTCGCCGGCGGAATGCCATGCTTCAGCATCCTGAATATCCATTCATGATTGCCGACATTGACCGCTGGGTGGTTGGTGAAAATGCTGGGCTGGAGTGCAAGACGACCAGCGTGTTGAACCGGCACAAGTTTTCGCAGGGCGAATATCCGGCTAACTATTATGTGCAATGTGTTCATTATATGGCCGTAACTGGTGCCGATCGGTGGTATTTGGCCGTGCTGGTACTAAATCAAGCCTTCCATGTGTTCACCATCGAGCGAGACGAATCCGAAATCGAAGCTCTTATCGCCGCAGAAAAAGAGTTCTGGGAAGAGCACGTCTTAAAACAAATCCCGCCTATGCCCGACGGATCCGAAGCGACGTCGGAGCTCATAAAGCAATTATTCCCCGAGGCGAAGGACCGAGAAGAAACCGCATTATACGGCTACGAGGACAAAATTCAACAATTCTTGGAACTCGATGAAAAGGTCAAGACATTGACCAAAGACAGAGACGCCATCAAACAGGAGCTCCAGCTCAATCTTGGTGACGCCGAAATCGGTGTCGCTAACGGCTATATCGTGGAATGGAAGAATCAAGTCCGTCAAACGCTCGATACGGACAAGCTGAAAAAAGAGCAGGCCGAAATCTATAAAAAGTATCTTAAACCCGCCCAAACGGTAAGGGTATTCAAAGTAAAGGAGGTATCTTAGAAAATGACACAAACAGGTCTAATTCAAAAGGCTACCCAACAGGTAACAAATCCTGAAGATAAAAAGAATCTAAAACCGATCGACAGGCTCAAGAACATCCTATCCGAAAAGAGCGTCCAACAGCAATTCGAAGCAGTCTTAAAGGAAAACGCTAACGCTTTCGTGGCAAGCCTTATCGATCTCTATAACTACGACAAGACTCTGCAGATGTGCAGCCCTAAGTACGTGGTCATGGAAGCTCTTAAGGCTGCCAGTCTCAAATTACCCATCAACAAGCAGTTGGGCTTTGCATGGATCGTACCTTACAAGGACGGCAAGACGGGTCAATATATCCCTACATTCCAGCTTGGATACAAGGGGTACGTGCAGCTGTGCATGAGGACCGGAGCTTACAAGTACATCAACGCCGACGTGGTCTATGAGGGTGAGCTGGTCAAATACGACAAACTGACGGGTGCCATCGAAATCGACACGGAAAAACGCAAGAGTGACAAGAAGATCGGCTACTTCGCTTACATCGAAACCCTCAACGGCTTTTCCAAAACTCTTTACATGTCGATCGAGGAAGTCACCAAGCACGCCAAGCAGTACAGCAAGAGCTACGGCAGCAAAAACAGCGTTTGGACGACGGATTTTGACGCCATGGCTCTCAAGACTTGCTTAAGACTGCTCCTATCCAAGTACGGCATTATGTCTGTTGAGATGCAGAGAGCTTACATTGAGGACAGCGCTGATACAGTACAACTTGCGGATGAGGCAATACAGGGCGAGGACGATGTGATTGAAATAGAGGCTGACGTTGTGACCGAACAGGAAACAGGTTTTATCGAAGAATAGAACCCGGTGGAGACTCGGGCCGATGATAAGGGGTTACGGCTGGCAAGGAGGCCCGGGGCGTTATGTATAGATGATGAGAATATATGTGATTTTTAAAACAGCCTGGTCCAGCGGCTTGTGCCAGCCGGGGCCGCTGGGGAGGCTGGGAGGGTGGAAATAGATGCTTACACACTTTAGCTTATTTTCAGGAATAGGTGGCATAGATTTGGCAGCCGAGTGGGCGGGATTTACAACGGTTGGACAATGTGAATGGGCTGATTACCCCACAAAAGTACTGGAGAA
>JAKPFY010000055.1 GCA_029551185.1 Bacillota bacterium | reverse complement strand
CGGATTCATTCCGGATGTGTTGGATCTCCATGTTATTGACGGAGTCATTCAGACCACATCCGATGAGTCCATAGAAATGGCAAAGAGGCTGTCGCGTGAAGAGGGAATATTCTGCGGCATATCCTCAGGCTGCAACGTTGCGGCTGTGCTTAAGTTGGCTCGCAAGTACCCGGAGCTTACGACAATCGTGACAATGATTAACGATAACGGCCAGCGTTACTTCACTACCGCTCTTTGCGGTGAAAAGGTGAAAGTCGAAATTCCTGACCGCGATCACCCAATCAGTGACGAGGAGCGGGAGAGACTCAGGAAGAAAAACCTGATTGTGATTCCCTCATAGACGGTTGATTAATACAGAACCATGGCAGTAAGTGCTTTTTCGCAGCTTAACATAGCTGTGCGCCGGTTTGAGTGTTCAGACAACCGGCGCACAGCTATGACTGTTTGTGGCATCTGTGTCAGTCGCGTATTGTGGGCAGAACCATCGTAAAGATGGCGCCTTTCCTGCCTTTGGCATTTTCCGCCCGTATCGTTCCTCCATGTAATCTTGCGATATGCATGGATATATTCAGCCCAAGGCCTGTCCCATGTCTCTTTGTGGTAAAGAACGGTCTGAACAGCATGGTCAGTGCTTCCCTGCTTATGCCTGGTCCTGTATCGGCAAATTCCACTTCGACACTTCGCTTGTCATATGAAACCCGAATTGATACGCGAAGCTCGCCTCCTTTTGTGTCCATGGCTTCCACAGCGTTTCTACAGATATTCAAAAACGCTTGCTGTAGTTTGCCTGCATCTGCAGGTATTTCAGGAACATCATTCGGATATGCGCGAACTATGGAGATACCTGTGTTCGGAACTTGTGAGTCGATTGTGTCAAGGACTTCTTCCAGAAGCTTAGGAAGGGAAACTAATGAGATATCCACGGTCCTGAGTTTTGCAAGGCCTGCAAGATCGTCTGCAATTCGACTTATCTGCTCCACTTGACGGAGCAGGCGTTCTATCCTTTGCTTTGTTTCCGAAGACAGTCCTTGATCCATTTGTATTACCTGCATATAGCCTTTGATGACCGAAAGGGGATTCTTTATTTCATGAGCTGTCCCTACCGCCAGTTGTTCTAAGGTCTCTATACGCTCCAGCATGGCTTCTGTCGCCGGACCGGCTTGAGGCTTTATGCGTGCCATGAAGTTCTCCCATACCAGTGTCAGATCCTGGCGCACACTTTCACAGTAGACTATGTCCTCTTTACTGAACCGATCACCTTTGGGTTTACCAATGATAAATAACCCGATAGTGTCGCCGCCGCTGACAAGCGGTACGGCTAAACACGAAGGCCAGCGGCTTTCATGCATGTAGAAAGGCCGAATAAACATATGAGTCATATCAGGTTCCAATTGCTTAAGCGCCTTATATGCCCACCCTTCAGCTTCCGGATCCCCGAGAACAATACTTGCGGATGTATCCTCGAATGTGCCGTATGAATAGGAGCCATCGGTTATGTCCGAGCCTTCAGGTTCAGCAGGGCCAATAATCAAAGGATCGGCCGATGAGAAAAGCACTGAAAACACTTCAAATCCGCTCCGGTAGTTTACGAAGGCGCCGACCTGAAAGTCGATTGCCCTTCTTAAACCGACTAAGAGCTCTCTTGCAATATGCGTAACATCTTCTGAAGCTTTGCTGACAATAGTAGCATACTCCACAAAATCAGTCCTTGCCCATGTCTTCAGGCCTGCAGAGAACACATGGGTGTCCAGGAAAGCCCTCTCAGCAGTTGAAGCAACAGCACGGATAATCCTTACGTCAGCTGCATTCAAATCTTTATTTGGGGGATTCCATAATGATAAGACTCCGATACTGCCTGAATCGCCTGAGAGGGGCACACAAATTGCACAAAAGTCTTCAGATCTACTTAAGGAGTAACAGTGATGAGGATCTACATACCTGGGGATCTGTGTTTTCGATGCAAGGCGCGTGACAGAACACTTGGAAAGAGGCACGTGAGAGTGCATATCTATAGTGCCTTGTTGCTTTCCTGCTGTTGCAACTAACTTGAGCATGTCCGTATCTTCATCCAGAATGCGGATGTAGGCGGATTCAGCAAACCCCAAAGTCACCACAAGCTCTACTAAAGCGTCAAGTGTGCCGCACAGTTCGTTGATTGACTCAAGGACATTGCGTGCCCTGAGCACTCTTGAAACCTTACGAGGTTTCGATGCCTTGTTTCCGGGAGAGATTGCTGCATCAAAGACATACGCGAGTTTATCCGTAAGACGAGAAAGCGTCTCCTCATCCTCAGGATCCAATGGGGGAGATGAAGAATTGCTAAACACAGCAACTATTGAAGAGCTGTCCTTGTAACTGAAAGCCGGAGATACAAGCACAGTTCCAAGATTAAGAGCATCCCGTAAACTTTCCGGAACATTTAAGGGAACACCCAGTTTGACACTTTCCTCAATGTATGTCACCATGTATTTCCAAAGTTTTGCTTCTTCGTCTGAGGCAGGTTTAGGATGGATGTGAATTCTGCTTATGTCGTCATGGGGGTATGAATAAGGGCTTATTATCAATATAGCATGATCAGCCCTGCAAGCATGGGTTATGAATTGCAATACCCTATCGTAAAGGACTTCCGCTCTATATGGTATACGCCTCTTACGAAGTCCTCTGCCAGGGCCTACCCAGTATGAGTGTGCATATCCGGGATTTCCCCGTTCACAGGATGGAGAAGGTTTGCTCTTTCCAATGTCACCGGAATACTCATGATTAGACATTATTCTTCCCTCTCTACCCATGGCAATTGTCATTCATCTTCGTGAGACACCGACATGAGCTACCAAGAAATGCTGATATCAAGATCGTCTCAGGACGTCACTGTTCCAGGTGAGGGCAAAGCAATTCCTACTCGTACATGCATGCAACGTTTAAATCTTCGATAAGTTTATGGTATTTCCTGTTAGTTTTGACGATTTCTTTAATTTTTCGGCAGACAATCAATAAAAGCGACACGAACTACCCACGTATACTCAGCTTAGAAGCAGCCCGGCGCCTACAGAGAGAAGAACCAAGCCCAGCCCCTTAAGCCATGTAAAAGGCATTCGACTTAAGCCAAAAAGCCCGAAATGGTCTATGATTAGAGCTGTGAGTGTCTGTCCCACAATAATGGAAGTAGTCGCTACTGCTACACCTAGTTTAGGCATGCTGGAGACAACACCCCAAACAATGAGGACACCTATCAGACCACCAAGGGAATAGTACCAAGGCCCCTGAGTTATACGGCTAAGGTCGCCTTTCCCTACACTGAATACGAATAGAAGGATTAAGATAGTGACAAGGCCTACTACGTGTACGACTAAAATGGCCTCCCAATTGCCTATGACCTGTCCAAGCTTGGTGTTTACCGATCCCTGTATCGCCATGGATATACCTGCCACCAAAGCGGTGACAAGAGCGAGTATTTTCGGAGACATTCCACACGCCACCCCTCATTCACAGGCGTAACCTGCGCCTGGAACCCTGATGCTTACCTCCCCGGACATAACATGGATATCTTCTCCTGACTCAGTGCGAATGATTAGTCCGGCATCAGAGTCTATGTCTACTGCAATCCCATGAACAGGCATGCCAAGATGCGAGACGATAACCTCCCGTCCAAGGGTGTCACAGTATTCCTTCACCTCTTGCAGTATCCCCGAAAAACCCTCGGATAAAAACTGCCTGTACAAGAGGGAGAAGTTATCTAATAGCGATACTGTCAATGCCTCACGAGCTTCGGATGCGAAAGGATGATCAGGGCTTACTAAAGTTGCCGAAGTCTCCTGCACCTTACGTGGGAGCAGACTCGTATCAATTGCGACATTGACTCCTATTCCGACAACGGCAAAGTCCATCTCATCCCCGATGAACCTGGTCTCAGGCAAGATCCCACATACCTTCTTCCCGGAGACCAGCACATCGTTAGGCCACTTGACTACTGCGGGGAGCTGAAACGTGTCCCGAATGGCAGAAGACACAGCGACGCCTGCTATAAGAGAAAGCCAGCCTACATCGGGTGATTGAATCTTTGGCCTGAGCAATATGGAAAGCCACAATCCACCCGACGGCGAATGCCACAGCCGTCCCCGTCTTCCCCTGCCTGCGCTTTGGGTTTCCGCTATAATGCAAGTGCCTTCAGGGGCGCCGAAAGAAGCGAGGTTAACAGCTATGGTATTTGTCGATTCTACCTCGGCAAACCGCATTATCTGCCAACCCTTACAGTTTACACCGACTTCCTGCCACCAAGGTCCGGTCTCAAATAATCTAAGGCCTGTCCACATACGGAAGTCTTGGATGAGAGATTTGATTCGACGTCCGTCAGCCATCAAAAGGTTAGGGCTTACCTCAGCTAATGGAATAATGACAAACCCCCTCTCCCACATCCGAGGATGAGGAAGAGTTAAAGCTTGGGTATCTAACTCTACCTGAATGACGTTCTCTGAATCACTAGGAAGAGTGTCGCCTGATTCCATAAAGTACATAAGAATATCGATATCAAGAATCCTCGGCCCCCATCTTACCGTTGGCTTTCGGCCAAGTTGAACTTCTACGCTTTTGCACAGGGACAACAAGTCTTGAGGTGAAAGATCCGTCTCTACCAGGGCAACAGCGTTCAAGAACAAGCCCTGTCGAGTGTAGCCCATAGGTTCTGTCTCATAGAGAGAGGATATCTTAATAATCTTTACCTGTCCGGACTCACGCAACATGGCCAGGCCATTAGTGATGTTCTCTCGCCTTTCTTCTAAGTTGGAGCCGAATCCTAAATATGCGTGCGCAGGCGTTCTCTTCACCCCCGGCCTTGCCTGGTAATTTCCACTTCAACATGGTCTATCACGCCACCGATGGGCACATTAGGCTTTCTCACTCTCACAACCACCTGATCCACTGAATATGCTGACAAGATCTCCCCTGCGATATTCTCAGCTATGGCTTCAAGCAGGTTATAGCTTCTCTCTTGGACAATGTCCTGCACAAGCGTGTACACGTCAACATAATTAATACTCTGCTCCAAATCATCAGTTTGCCCCGGAACCGAAAGACCGGTAACTAATTCAACATCGACTTCGAATCTCTGCCCAAGTTCCTTCTCTGCTTCAAACGCCCCGTGATACCCATAGAATACCATGTTCCTTAGGGTTATCCTGTCACCTTTCACAACTGGTCCCTCCCCTCACGATAGCATCGGTCATCCTGGCGACTCTAGCCATATACTTCACATCGTGAACACGGACAATATCAACACCGGACGCTATCCCAAGGGCAATGGTGGCAGCTGTGCCTTCGACTCTGTCTTCCACCGGAAGCCCCAGCGTCCTTCCGATGAACGATTTGCGGGAGGTGCCTAAGAGTATCGGACAACCAAGACTTTTTAGTTCTTTGAGGCGCCTCAGCAGTTCAAGGTTATGGGCAACTGTCTTGCCGAACCCAATTCCCGGATCAATGATTATATTCTCGCCGGATATCCCATATTCCTTAGCCCGAGCGACAGAAGTGCGGAGAAATCCCGTAACCTCAGATACTACTGATTCATATTCCGGGTTCTCCTGCATATCTCTGGGCCGCCCTTTCATATGCATAAGCACAATCGGGACCTTAGCCCCGGCCACGATTCCTCCCAGACGTGGATCTATAGTCAGAGCGGAGATGTCATTAATCATGTGAGCGCCTGCAGCAATAGCTGCTTCAGCTACCTCACTCTTGTATGTATCCACTGAGACAGGAACAGGGAAATCCTGTCCGAGCGCCTCAATAACAGGGATCACCCGCCTGATTTCTTCCGCCGGCGGTGCAGGAGAGGCGCCCGGCCTTGTAGACTCACCGCCGATATCAATAATGTCAGCTCCTTCTTCCACAAGACGCCAAGCATGTTCCACTGCTGCGTCTACCGTCATGTGTGTCCCGCCATCGGAAAACGAGTCAGGCGTTGTATTGAGAATGCCCATGATATAGGTTTTGGCGCCCAGGGGTAAAGCGTGCCTTCCAAGTTGAAGGATCCTATCGCCATAGGGTTCCAGAGCATCAAGGACTTCTAATATCTCTTCCGCGATTTGAGGCAAACCGAAAGGTTGGCGCATGAGTCCTTCTGAAGCCCTTAGAAGCTGACTTGTTGTGCCCATAAGCAAGATATCTGTGGAATCCCCGGCAAGAGAAGCTACTTTGGCGTTCATAGCAGCATCTCCCCCTTTTGACAGCATTTCTTGCTTGATGATTATAGCCTGTCTCAAGGAAACCTGTTCAAGGAATATTACTCGAAAGACGCCCTTTTTCTCCATTATCTGAATGCCTTCAGGGGAAACTCCAAGTCTTTCCATTTCAGAGGCTATGTCGCGTTCAGATTCAATCGCGAGAGCGCGGGCGTTATGATGCCTATGTTGTTGCAATTTACCGGTTTCGGTCAGGGTTATCACTCCTTGGCAGCCTTATTGACAGCCTTATTAAGCAAATGGGTTTGGTTATTTGACTGTCCGGCCGCTATACGACTTTTACACCGAGGGTTTGCTCCATTTCTTTAAGAGCAAACTCGTGCGCTGCTTCGTCAAAGGACGACATACACTCTTTAAGTGCTGTGACCTTGTAATTCAGCATCCTGGCGTCTGCTGCTGTGTATAGGTTGCATATATTAGTGCAAACCCCTACCAGCACGACTTCGTCAATATCAAGTTCTCTTAAAGTGAGATCCAAGTCTGTCTGGAAAAAGCCGCTGTACCTGCGTTTAGGAATAATCTTGTCCCCCGGATGAGGTCTTAGCTCATCAACTACTTCCGCGCCGGGGGTTCCGATAACACAATGGGGTGGGAACATCCTAAACTCAGGATCGTCCTCGCTGTGTGAATCACACAAATAAATTATGGGCGTTCCATAGGATCTGGCTTTTTCAATTTCTTCAGAAATCGCCTGGGTTACCTTCTCTGCAGTTGGACCGATATATAGTTTGCCGCAAGGCTCAATGAAATCTCTTAGCATATCTATGACTATAAGAGCTTTTTTTGACATGTCATATCACTCCTTTCTCAGCTCAATACATTCCATATACAGCGTGATAAGATATTGCTCTTCTTGCCTTCCGGCCGATACTCGGCTCGCAGTACCATACAAGTTATGTCCATGAACCGACATCGACAGCGTCTGCTCAATGTACAGCGAGATACAAGCTATACCCACAGGTCTACAGCGACTGTTCGATTTGCGCCATAACCCGCTCAAAAATGGCTTTGCCGGATGACATGAAATCCGCCACATCATCCTCTGTTTCCTTGACGAAAGCCTTATCCTTGATAGAAGGCAAGTTAATCCTTACATTGAAATACGCGCCTCTCATCCCTGCCCAAGCGGCAAGACAAGCGACTGCTACATCTGATAGAGCGCTCTTCATCCCATGTTCTGCCATAATCTCTGTAAGGTGCAATACTTCCAGCGCCAACTTGACAACTTCAGCGGGAACACGGCATGCATCCTTAAGTGCATCTTGGATAGCACAAGACCGGGCTTGCTTTTCGTCTTCAGTGCCCCTCGGCAGTCTGTAAGCGGCAATTACCCTATCATAAGCTGCCGAATCCTCATCAGCAAGGACCAGAAAACGAGCTTGGAGACGGTTAGCGACACTTACAGCGTCGAGTATGAGCTGTTTGCGTATGATGTCTTCACAATAAGTGTCCCTGTCCGTTTCATCGCATTTTCGTGAAACACCGGCCTCTAATCGAGAGGCGGTTAAAGAGCCTACCATGCTTATCAGAGCAGATGAAAGACTTGCTATCAAAGGGGAAACACTTCCCCCGCCAGGGGTGGGAGACCCTTCGGCAACAGCTTGAACAAACTCAGATACCGTGAGATTCCCAAAAGTCATGATGCAATTCGCCTCCCTTCATTTACAACAAGCCTTCCCCTTTTGATTACTTTGTCCACGATGTTCACGCCTGGTTGATATGGGATTTTCAAGTAGGTGTCAGTGTCTGCAATAACCATGTCAGCAAGTTTCCCAGTCTCAAGACTGCCTATGAGATTTCCGCGCATCAACCCATGGGCAGCATTAATAGTGCTTGCGCATATGATCTCCGCCGGGTGAAGCTTCATGCCAAGGGCAGCTGTATTCATGACAAACTGCATGGATAACGTGGGACCGGTGCCCGGATTGAAATCGGTGGCCAGAGCTACAGGGCATCCTGCAGAAATGAAAGCCTTGGCATCAGCATACCGCCCCAGCCCGAGAGTAAATGAGGTCACAGGGAGGAGAGTCGCTGTTACCCCCGCTTCAGCCATTTTGCGGATCCCTTTTTCCGAAGCGTATGGCAAATGGTCTGCGGAGACGGCTCCGATTTCCGCTGCTAACTCAGCTCCTCCTAAGGAACCCATTTCATCTGCATGAATCCGGGGGAGAAGACCTAAAGCAAGTCCCGCCTCTAATATTCTCCTTGATTGCCCGACTGAAAATACTCCTCTTTCGCAAAACACATCACAAAACTCAGCCAGATTCTCTTCTTTTACTCTGGGAAGCATGTCGTCTATTACATGTTTCACATATCCTTCGGTATCTCCGGCATATTCAGGCGGCACGGCATGAGCGCCCATGAACGTGCTGACTACATCAACCGGGTGACACTTCGCCAGTTCTCGTATGACACGAAGGGTTTTGAGCTCCTCATCAACAGACAACCCGTACCCGCTCTTGATTTCCACAGTAGTCGTTCCGTGGCACATCATTATGTCCAGATGCTTCATGCCTAAGGCCAAAAGTCGGGATTCAGAGGCCTCGCGTGTGGCTCTGACTGTAGAGAGGATTCCACCGCCCCCTTCTAATATTTCGAGGTAGGTTTTGCCTTCAGCCCTTTGAACAAATTCCTGTTCTCTGGATCCTGCAAAAACCAGATGGGTGTGGGAATCCACGAATCCCGGCAAGACCACCATGCCTTTGGCATCTATCACTTCTGCATTTGGTGCGAGTTCAATTTTCTCCCTAACCTCACGGCTTTTTCCCGTAGCTACGATGCGGCCGTTGAAAGCAGCTACGCTCCCGTCAGAGATTATTCCTAAGTTTCTCATGGAAGAGCCGGTGCGCGGCCCCGGGATTCCGTTCTCGGTCGGGTCAGCCGCAAGAGTGATTACTTCGGACGCGTTTTCGACCAGCAGATCGGCACGAATCCGAATCCCCGGGCCCCCTCTGTTCGTCAATATCATCAATCCCCCTTGCCAAAAACCGGTAGCCAATTGTCTCAATTGGCTACTATTCGTCCCATATTCCGGCTTCCAACACCTGTTTTCCGGAAAAGCTCTCAAGGCGTAGATAATACCCGGCAGCCTCCAAGAGCGCGTTCATGGGGACAAGGCCAATAATCTCACTGCTTACAATAGATACGCCGTAGCGTTCGGCTTCTGTCTTCACTAAGTTAAAAACCACATGTATAGGAGTCTTCTCGAAATTTGTGAGGTTCATGGAGACTTGAGCTAGATTCCTGTCTTCCAGCATAATGCCGAGGGCTTTCACGTACATTAATCCCCCGCTGCTTGCCCGGACTCGCCGAGCTATCTTCTTTGCGACAGAAATATCGGATGTGTTGAGATTGATATTATAAGCAATCAGGTAATTGCGGGCGCCTATCACTGTAGCACCTGCAGTAGGATGCATAACAGGCATGCCGAAATCAGGATGTCTTTCCGGGAGGCTAATCTCGTTCTTCAGGCCTTCATATTCTCCTCTTCGGATGTTGGCGAGATTTCGGCGGTCTTCCGAGGTAGCTGCTTCCTCATAAAGGTATACCGGAATGTGAAGTTTATCTGCAACTTCTTGCCCCAACCTCCGCGCCAGTTCTACACAGTCATCTATAGTGACTCCTCTCACAGGCACAAAAGGGACTACATCTGCAGCTCCGATCCGTGGATGTTCCCCTTGGTGCTTCTCCATATCTATAAGTTCAGCAGCGCGGGAAATAGCCCTAAACGCTGCATCCTTCACTGCCATAGGTTCGCCCACAAAAGTCAGGACGGATCGATTATGATTTACGTCAGAGGATTGATCAAGCAGTCGGACTCCGGGAACGCTCCTTATTGCATCGGCAATCTCCTGCACCACTTCAGGCCTTCGTCCTTCACTGAAATTCGGGACACACTCCACCATTGGTCTTTTCATAGTATCTACTTGTACCTCCCCCATGATATCTACGGCTTTATTTCGTCAGGGGCACGTTCTTTCCTTCACGATTTTATCTCTTCGTCCCCGATTTGCTTTTTCCCCACAGCAAGATGGGAATAGCATGGCGCTCAATTTCAGGTGTGATACTCAGGTCTCAGGATTTGTAGGCCCATGTGATCAGCAAAAGGCGCCGATATCCAGCTTATGAACACGCTGAACGAGGCGCCTTGAAATTATCTTATGAGTCAACTGACCAAAGGGTTTTCAACTGAGGTCCTACAAATTGGCGTCGACAAGCCTTGCCAGTTCATGCTTAGGCCTGAATCCCACAAATCGCTCCACAGCTTCTCCGTTCTTAAAAAGAATAAGCGTAGGTATGCTCATTACTCCGTACGCAGCAGCTGACTCAGGATTTTCATCCACATTTAACTTAGCTACTTTCATTCTTCCTGAGTAATCCTCAGCTATCTGTTCCACTACAGGCGCCATCATCCGGCATGGGCCGCACCATTCAGCCCAGAAATCTACAAGCACAGGTTCATTAGCGTCAAGAACCTCGTCTTTAAATGTCCCGTCCTTAACCACAATTACTCCGCCTGCCATATTCTGACCCTTCCTTTCCTTCCGTTACAAGTTTGTCATATTCGGACTTTTCATATCTTTATAAGCTATGCTTATGCAAGCTTACTGAAAAGCCTTGCGAAACCTGCAATTTTGTCGCGACAATTCCCTTCCCCGGAAGAGACGTTCAGCGCAACGCACTCAACTAGGTGTGATCCTGCTATGGCTACACCTGCTTGAGTTACAGCTGCTTTTAGCGCCGCAACTTGGATGATGATATCTTCGCAAGACCGTTCCTCTTCGACCATCCTTTGGATCCCTCGGGCCTGGCCTTCTATACGCCTTAGTCTTGCCACAATGTCATTCTTAGCATTTTCACTTAGTATCAAAGCATCCTTAGTGCCGTCAGTCAATGTCGGCATATTGGATTCAACAGGTTCCGGCTCCTTGGGGGATTCGCCTTGTTTCACTCTTTCTGCCACACCTCCTCCTTGCTATTTGCTCCTTGTAGGCTGCATTAGGCAGCACGATGGATCCGGCAGCAAACAGCGCAATAAGCAATCCACTGAACAAGAGAATAGACAGCGACAACCCGTTACTCATATACCCTACGGGGTATAATATATCTTTGCAAGAAGGTTTTGTCAATAGGGTTAATGAGAGAAAGCGACCGCTTTCTTGTAAAATGTAGGCGAATATCGACCACCCTGGGAAGGCTCAGGGAATGTCTTTTCCTGCGGGCGCCTCCGCCCATTCTGAGGTCAGCTGAAAAACGCTTGCAGGCAGGAATTCTGCTATGTAACGCGGAATATCAGAACAAAAGGAGCAATCAATATGGCATGGTCACCAAGGGATGCGCCTTCACTTTAACGACGCGAATCTCGCCGGAGCGGATTGAGGCTTCATGTCTGCAATGCTTGCAAATTCGAGGAGGAATTACTGGAGAGAGAGAGGAGCAATTGACATGCAGGGAATGGTGTCAGTTAAGAATTTGACCAAGACATTCGTATCCAAGGAAGAAACAGTGAAAGCTCTCAATAATGTAACTTTAACTACCCCTAACAACAGAATTTTAACCCTTCTGGGGCCTTCCGGATGCGGGAAGACGACACTGCTTAGATGCATCGCCGGACTTGAATCCCCTGACTCTGGAGAGATCTCCATTGGCGATGAGATAGTATGGTCGAAGACCCATGGCATATCTCTACCTCCCGAACGCCGAGGTATCGGCATGGTGTTCCAATCATACGCGATTTGGCCTCACATGACTGTCTTCGGTAATGTGGCATACCCACTCCAGATTCGCAAGACACCGAAGCAAGAGATTGAGGAGCGGGTTAAGAAGATCCTTGATCTTGTGCAGCTAAGTGGCTTCGAGAACCGACTGGCCACGAAGCTCAGCGGCGGTCAGCAGCAGCGCGTGGCTCTCGCCCGTGCTCTTGTCGCTGAACCTAAAGTTATCCTTTTTGATGAACCCCTTAGCAACCTGGATGCAAAACTTCGTGAGAGCACACGTCAAGAACTCAGGAGCTTCCTTACGGAACTTGCCATCTCTGCCATCTATGTGACCCATGATCAAGTGGAAGCTCTAACGATTTCAGACGAGATCGCAATAATGCGTGGAGGGGTAATAGTTGAACGAGGCACACCGCAGGATATTTACCTTCGCTCCAATAATCCATTCGTAGTGGACTTTATCGGTCGAGCCAACTTCCTGGAGGCAACGGTCAAGGGCTATCAGGACGAAAACCACGCTATCGTGTCTTGCGCGCTGGGCGATATTGTGTGTAGCGCTCCCTCTGACTTGGCCCCTGGAACCGGCGTGACTATTTACACCCGTCCTGAATCGTTCGAGGTGGCGCCGTCTTCTTCGTCCCCAATGGAGAACGAGTTCGAGGGGACTGTTACCGATCTTCTCTTTGCAGGAGAAGCGCACGAGGCTGAAATCTCCGTTGGTGGAGCTCGCATACTCGCCAAGCTCAAGTTCCATATCCCACTTAAGAAAGGTGACAAGGTGCGACTGCATATAGATCGCGAATGGTGCCGCGCCCTGGCCCCAGGGGAGGAGGCATAACAGTGCTTGAACGTAAATCCGCTCTTCGTTTTCCGTTGGTGGGCATTCTTATTCTTGTTGTCGGCGCCTTAACAGTTGGCCCTGTCGTAATGCTTGTAGTAGGCAGCTTTTCAGAAGGAATCGGGGCGCTTGGGAAGTTCACAATTGATAAATACGTTGCTGCGTATACCGATCCCGTACTTCCCAAAACGCTTTTGAATACAGTCATCTTCACCATTGGGTGCGCGTCCTTTTCGACGATTCTGGGCGGACTTCTTGCCTATCTGAGTGTTCGTACGGATATCCCATTTAAAGGCTTGTTCCGTGTCCTCCCTGTAGTTCCTATGATGATTCCCCATGTTTTGTTTGCAGCTGCGTGGATAACGTTGCTCAATCCAACTAACGGCATGTTGAACTTATTCCTCAGGAACATTTTCAAGCTGTCAAGCGGGCCTTTTAACATCTATTCACTGGGGGGAATGATCTTCCTCGAGGGAATGCTGGACTTGCCTGTCACCTACCTTGTGATTTCGCCTGCCATGTATTCATTTGATACGACTTTGGAGGAAGCGTCCTGGGTTAGTGGGGCATCCAACCTTTATACTTTGCGCCGGATTACACTGCCTATACTAAGACCTGCATTCCTTGCCACCTTCACCCTGGCTATTATCAGGAGTCTGGCCTCGTTTGCCGTCCCGTCCATGGTGGGGCTGCCAGGGCGTATCCATGTCTTGACGACGCATGTGTACCGGATTATCTCGATAGGTTGGTCTCCTGACTATGGAAGGGCAGCAGCGATCGGTCTGATTGTGTTAGTAGCCGCCATTATTCTCGTCTACTTGTATCGATATCTTATCGCAGAGAGTTCCCAGTACGTGACTGTTACAGGTAAAGGGTACCGTCCTACTGTGGTAGAACTTGGACGTGCCAGATATCCCCTTTTCTTTCTATGCATTTTGCTGTTTTGCTTCCTCGTGGTCATACCCTTGGCTACCCTCGTTTATATGTCATTTCTGCCTTACTCAATGGTACCTAGCGCGCGCGCTATCAGCATGATGAGCCTTCGCAACTGGCATACCGTCCTTGCGAACCCCATCACAGTTCGGGCGCTTAAAAACTCTGTTTTCCTCGCTGTTGTCGGGGCGTCTCTCGCTATACTGCTGTCTCTATTCGTCGCTTACGTCATTGTTAAGGTGCGGAGCAGAGGGTCGGCGTTCCTTGAATCCCTGTCGTTCCTGTCCTTCTCTTTTCCGGGTATGATAATTGGCGTAGGATTTATGTGGTTTCTTGTGCAGACTCCCCTTTATGCGACTATTTGGGGCCTTCTCGTGGCTTATGTCGGCACATACTTACCCTATGGTATCCGCCCTCTCAGGAGCGCTTTCATGCAGATAGACCAAGAGCTGGAGGAGTCGGCGCGAGTGTTTGGCGCAAGTTTTCTACAGGCGTTAAAAGATATCGTAGTACCGCTTCTCGCCCCTGGTGTTATATCCGCATGGATCCTAACGGCTTGCATGTTTATCCGCGAGTTAAGCGTTTCTGCGGTACTGTCACGTCCTGGCACCGAGGTGCTTACAGTCGAGATTATGAAGTTGGCTAATGACGGCCTTTGGGGTCAAGTGGCTGCTTTAGGAATTATCATGATAGGCCTTTCTACTGTACTCGTGCTTGTCGCGAACTTGTTGCGCGTCCCTTTGTCCCATGCGGAATAGTGTGATATCAGGCAAGTTAAGTGCCGGGTATGGAAATAGACGGGACGATAACCAAACAAACAGAAAGGCGAAAACAAGTGAGATTTATGTACGCAGCCGAAAACAAGTAGGTTTGTAATCAGCTGATAGGAAAGACGAAAACAGGCTGCTCTCCCTAAGGTTAGGGAGGCAGCCTGTGCGATTTTGCATTTGTTTAAGTCTAGAAGATGGTCTTGAACACTTCGGACCAACGTTGAATTTCCTCATCAGAGAGTTCTCGCAAAGGTATCACGTTTGCTTCTTTAATGTTTGCAATAGGCGGGTAGACCCCCTCGTAGAGCACCCATTCGCCTACTTGGTCAGCAAGGATGCGCATGGAGGTTTCTGAGAGCCAGAAGTCGATGAAAAGCTTCGCAGCGTTTGGCCTTGGCGCGTTCTTGGCCATGGCGATTCCCCGCGCTGACCCCATAATTGGCTCGCCGTCCAATTTAGCCCAACCGAGTGGAGCAGGGGCCTTGGTCACGATGTACTTGGGCATGGAGATTCCGATGACTTTCTCACCGGTCTCGATAGGACCGGGGGTAGGTCCGAAAGACGCTACGAACATAGGCCTGTTTTTAGCCAGACCCTTCAAGAACTCCATCCACTCAGCTTCCGTCTTGAACACGTGCTCCTTGAGGCCTACAAGCCATGTGATGGTTGTCGCGTGAGTTGTCGGGTCAGGCATCACGATCTTGTCCCGCCACTTGGGGTTGGCAAGATCTCGGTATGTAGTAGGCACGTCCTCGGGCTTCACAAGTTCGGTATTGTAGATGATAGACACGTACTCGATGCCGAACTGCTGGATTATCCCGTCGGGATCTCTTGACCATTCGGGGTAGTTCTCACTCATCGGCGAGACGTACTTGCCCAAAACGCCGGCTTCTTTCAAGATCTGCAGTATGGGCAGGGGGGCCTGGAGCACATCTGCGGACAGTCGCCCTGCTTGGAACTCAGTCTGCACTGTGGGGACATACACTGCAGTGGACACCCTGGTGTACTCTGCCGGTATGCCGTACTGAGATTGGAATGCCTGCATAATCGGTTCTACTCCTGTGATGTTCGCGTAGAATACGGCCTTACCTTCGTTCTTAGCCTGTTTAAGGAGGGGATGTTCACCGCCGACTGCCACGCCTAGCACCATGGCAAGTATAATACAGCATATTACCGGTACACGAATCAGATTTCTTCGCCTCATTCTCATCTTCGTTTCTGCACCACCTTTTACTAATGCTTGGGAACACCTTAAAACACAATTTCGTCAACCAGTTGAAGTTTCCTGCCTATTTCGTCAAAGTCTGTCATAGACTTTGTTGCTAATTGATGACTGATTTCACTACTAGTTTCTGAGAGAGCGAAACAGCCATTCGAGCGGAGCAATAACGAAAACTGTAGGTTGCAAAGGACGAATTGGTATGGTAACATGTTCGTATAATATGACTGACCAGTCAGTCTGTAATGGATTGCCAGCCAGTAGCCGGTATGACCCGGCCCGTTACTTAACAAGTTCTTAAGATCGACGAGCAAAAACAGCCTCTACTAAAACAGAAATAACATACAGCACGTAGAAAGAGTCAAATTGAGCTGTGAGAGTAAAGAGCCAAAGAGAGAGGGAGAGAATGATAACTGATAACGGCGACATTCAAGAATCCGGTAAGCGCGAGCTGATATTGGCAGGCGCTCTCAAAGTCTTCTCTCAGAAGGGGTTTCATGGGGCAACAGTTGAGGAAGTCGCGGAAGTAGCTGGGGTCGGGAAGGGAACAGTCTATTTATATTTCGGGAGTAAGACAGATTTATTTGTCTCTGTAGTTGAGGAGAAGCTTAAGGAGCTAAAAGAAATCATTGTAAGGCGCTTGGAGAATATAGAAGGCGCACGTGCGAAACTGGCCGAGTCCATCAAATCCCATTGGGAGCTGTTTAATCGATCAAGGGAATTTATCAAAGTAATCTTAAGCGACTTAAGCGGTCTTGAACGGGAACTGGATGAACGAACCCGCGAAGCCAGAGCCGGGTTTATCGGAGTCTTAGAATCTGTAATCGAGGAAGGGATAAAAAGCGGTGAGTTCAAGGACGTAGAGCCTCGTATGGCCGCGTACGCCATTGAAGGTGCAATCAGTTTTGTTGCTTTTGAAAATCTCTTGGATGAAGAGAATTCTCCCAGCGTACCCGACGTATCCCCGTTAGTGGATTTCTGTCTCAACGGACTGTGCCGTCGGGGATGACGAAGAAATGTAGGTACGCTGCGAAAGGTTAAACTCGGAACATTCATTATGGAGAGTTTTCCTTGAGCAAAGCGATAGTTGAGGGAACCGGTGTCTTCCTAAATGACGTTACATCAGATCGCAGAGTCGGAGGGTTGAAAGAATAATGAGAAAACTGTCAGATATTATTACCAAGAATCCTATAGCTGTTTTAGTGGTCCTATGTGTGGTATCTGTTTTGCTTGGAATCAACATCAAAGGAGCGGAACTGAAGGTAGATACAGAGTCTATGGTGCCTAGGGATGATCCGGTAATTCAGGATCTCATAGAAACCGTAGAAGATTTCGGGTCTCAGGACATGATGATGATAGCTATCAAAGCTGACGTATATACTTATGAGACCCTCGCGAAAGTTCAGCGGATTGCGGACGCCATAGCAGATCTTGCGGGAGTCGATGACGTAGTGACTCCATTGGATGTCCAGGTCATTCGAGGCGATGAATTCGGTCTTGAAATCTCGCATGTCGCCCATGGAATACCTGAGACTGAGGAAGAAATTGAAGAATTCAGAAGCGCACTGAAAGACAGTCCTCAAGGGTCAGCTATGGTATCTGAAGACGGAGATGCGCTGGCGATATTCATAACTTTGGAGCCAGGTGTCGCAACTTCGTTGGAGTCTCAAACTCTGGCAAAGGATATAGAAGCCATCACTTTGCAGGAAAAAGAGCCCGGCGAGGAAATATACGTGATCGGAGAAGTATATCTTGGCTATGTGGCTGCAAACGACATGCGGCGGGATCTTGACATACTCTTTCCTCTGTCTTTGGTGGTAGTAGTAATATCTCTATACATAAGCTTCGGAAACATATTTGACGTTGTGACCCTTATGATCAGTATACTTATGAGTCTGGCATGTACATTGGGATTGATGGCTGCCCTCGGTCACGACATTACGATAGTTTCGATGATCTTGCCGATTATTCTGGTGTCAATGGGCAGTGCGGCAGGAATTCACATATTGAATCGGTTTCACGAAGAAAACGGCAAGGGAGCATCTCCGGATGAGGCAATAAAACAGGTAATCCACGAACTTTCAGGCCCGGTGTCTATGACTAGCTTAACCACAGCCGTAGGATTCGCGTCCTTCGTTACGTCATTCATAAGTCCGGTAAAGACATTCGGGATATTCGCAGCAGCAGGTATCATGATCAACTTAGTGGTTACGTTGACCTGTGTTCCGTCCCTGCTTATTTTAAGAAGTCAATATGGAAGCAGACGCGCCGAATCCAAGCGCGATCTTTCTGTGGGGAAGAAAGAGCATAAATCCGTCCTAAGTCGTTTTTTGGAGTCTATTGCAAATGCTGTAGTAACCCGGCCTGACAGGGTCATATTGGTGGTCTTGGCAATAACGCTCATCTTTGCAGTAGCCGTTCCCGGCCTGAAGGTGGAAACCAACTGGATGCAGTACTTCAGGCATGATAGCCCTGCAATCCTCGGCACAAAACTTGCGGAAGAGTTGTTCGGCGGGACTTATAGCCTTAGTGTACTGGTGGATACAGGCGAGTACGACGGGGTTAAGGATCCGGATATACTGAATCGCATAGCAAGGCTTCAGGACAGAATGGCTGAAGTCGACAAACTAAGCCATCCGTCTTCCATTGCAGAGCTGGTGCGCAGTGTTAACCAGGCTCTCAATGCCGAAGATCCGGCCTACTATGTGATTCCGTCCACCCGCGAAGCCGTTGCCCAGGAACTTCTTTTATTTACGATGCAAGGGGGAAGCGGACTGGATTCTATGGTGAGCTATGATTTCCAGAAAGCGTTGGTAAGCGCCAGAGCAGCGAACGTACCCACGTCTGAACTGGGAGCAATCATTGATCAGGTGGAAGTTATCGCTAATGAGGAATTCCAAGGCACCGGGATTGACGCCAGAGTTGTCGGTCTTCCTAAGGTAATGCTGAGGATGATGGAGAAATTCATGGATGACCAAATAAAGAGCCTTATCCTTTCAGCTGTCGGAGTGTGGGCTGTCGTCTCTCTTATCTCGGGATCCGCCATTATCGGATTTCTCTGCCTGATTCCTCTTTGCGTCAGCATTTTAATCAACTTTGGATTCATGTCTTACATGAAGATACCCCTTGACATTGCGACGATAATGATTTCAGGCATAAGCATTGGAATTGGAGTCGATTACTCAATTCATTTGACAAGCAGGTATCGTTATGAACTCCGAAACGGTAAAGGTCAGAGCGATGCACTTAGGGCCACAATAACCTCAACCGGACGAGGGATCTTCTTTAATGCGGTCACTCTGATGCTAGGATTTGGCTTGCTTGCGTTTTCCACATTCCGAGCCATAGCCATTTTCGGTATGCTGGTGGCAGGGACGATGTTTACATCGGGATTAGGAGCGCTTGTTTTCCTTCCCGCAGTGCTGAGGCTTATAGACCCTAAATACATAAGGGGTATGAGAACGCTTTCACAAAGCAAGTCTTCACTGGAGACAAATAAATAAATCTTTAGGATGGTGATGTAGTGATGAAACCCGCAAATAAGGCAAAAAGGCTGTCATACTTGACGAGGTCTGGTATTAGAGAGGCTTGGGTATTGCCGGCTGTGCTCATTATGACCATGTTAATTATGTCTTGTAGTGTGTATGGCGGAGGGCTTACTGCCAAACAGATTCTGGATAAGGTTGAAAGCACAGCTTTACTTGTAGGGAGCGGTTCAGCCAAGATTGAACTGATAACTGAAAGTAAACGTGGTCAGCAGCGAAGCAATACCTTGCAGATCTATAGGAAAAAGGACGCTGATGACACAGAGAAGCAATTGCTTGAATATCTGCAGCCTGCGGATGTCGCAGGCACGAAGCTGCTTAGCATAACGAAGCCGGATGGCAAGGATTCTGAGATATGGCTTTTCATGCCTGCTCTTGGAAAAGAGAGAAGAATCGCAGCTCAGGAAATGCAGACAAAGTTCATGGGGACAGACTTCACTTATGAAGAGATATCAGGAACTGCTGCATATAAAGAAGACTACGAGTCCAATAGGCTGGATGACGATACGTTCGACGGACACAAGTGCTATGTGCTTCAGCTTACCCCTAAAGAAAAGAGCGAATATACGTTCGTAAAGATGTGGATATGGCAGGATGAGTTTATCCCGCTTAAAATAGAGTTCTACGGCCGCGGGGACAAACTCAAAAAATCTCTTGATACATCAGGTTGGAAGAAAAACGCAAAGGGTAAGTGGGAGCCTGCTCAAGTTGTGATGAGTGATGTTATGGCAGGCACGAAGACGATAATCAAGATTAAAGAGGCATCTGAAGCCGATGTGCCTGACGATTATTTCACTGTGCGGTATCTGCGCAGACGTTAAGGTATTTCTTTGTGTTTATTCCTGTTTGATGTGAAAGACCTGATTTGAGAAGCGTCTAAATAGGCTCTCTATGAGCAGAGGGGAGGATAAGTTCAGATGAGACCAAGAAGAATGCTTAAATCCAAGAGTAAGATAACTATTCTTGTTTGTGCTGTATTAACACTGGGACTGTTATCCGGCGCTGCATATGGGATGGAGGTGGGCCCTACAGGGCTTAACCTTTCCGGAGAGCTTGAGCAGACAGTAAACTTGTCTTTGACTGACGGTGAACTCACCCTTGGCGTTACAAGTTATAAGCTCTCACTGGATCAAGACTTGAAGAGGCCTGGAGCAGGGATTGACGGGCATGCTTATGTATCCGTCAAGGGCTGGTATAACCATGAGGCATCTGACGCTAAATGGCTTGAGCTGGATGAAGCATATGTCGATATCTATCAGGACCTGTTTGATTTGCGTCTTGGCAGGCAGGCAGTATCGTGGGGGACGGCTTACGGATTCAATCCCACAAGCTATGTGAACCCGCTGCCGTCTATGGCTGCTTTGAACCAAGGCGGGCTTACGAATCTTACCGGGCTCCCTGTGCCTGCTGCATATATATCAGCATATCCGTCATGGAAGGATATGTCGGCTGATGTCGGTATGGTACTGGTGCTGAATCCAAGGCTTCAAGGGGTGCCGTTGCCTGAGGAGTATCAAGCGAAAATCGTAAACGGCATCTGCCATGGTACTAAAGCAGGATTGCAGGTCCCGGGAGTAGCAGAGGCATTGGCTGAGGAGTTGTTGCCATACCTGCCTCCTGGCGTACCTATCACTGAAGACCAATTAGCAATAATTATAAAGAATGCAGACGTGAACCCGACTGCGCTTGAATTCTCTCCCGAGCTTCCCGACTCTTTTACAGATCGTCTGGAAGTTGCAGGTCGGGCAGGCATGAATTTCGGAATGTGGGACCTATACATCAGCGGGTTCCGCGGGTGGGAGGATTCACCTGTTCTTTGGGTGGAGACTGTCCCATCAGTTGACATAGCGCAAGACTTTTCTTACATAAATGTCAATCTGAATGTTAGTCCCAATGCGCTATACCGCAAAGCAACATCCTTCGGCGCTGCAGTAAGCGGTACATACGGTCCTTACACCTTCTGGGGTGAAGGGAGCTACACATGGCCGGATAAGGTAGAAGAGCTTGACGTTGAGGGAAACATCGCTCTTTCAACCAACGACTCTTACCTTCAGGCAGTAGTAGGCGCAGACAGGATGTTCGGTGACGCAAGTGAGTACTATTTAATGGGGCAATACATATATAACAGCTCCGGTTCGTTGCTTTCAACCTATCGCATGCCAGGTGAAAAAGCCAAGGCAGGCCATTACCTGGCTTTAGTTGGCCGGGCTACGATACATGATGATCATCAGGTTGAGCTTATAAACATCTACAATATGAGCGACGGCGGCGGACTTATTGTACCCAGGTACACCTATAAGATAAATCCTATGTTCAGCACCTGGGTTGGAACTACATTCCTAATCGGTGATGAGGATACTGAGTTTGGTAGTCTGCCGATGGATAAGACTGCATTTGCCGGTGTTAAAGTCGTGTGGTAAAAAAATAGAGACGAAGCAGGGACTGATGCAGGCACGTACGCTTTGTGTGCGTTAGTCCCTGCTTCGTGCGTAGCTATATGTAGAGGTCTATTTGACGTGTAGCACAAAGACTAAGCCGGGATGGAATGCCGAGGAATTGGGTTCCAAATATACGGATTATCTGATAGAATTTCATCAGATAGTCCTTTATGCATATCAATCTCAAGGAGGGTTGCCCAGTGAAGAAAAAGGGTGCATGCAACGTATTGGCATGTTTCAGTGTGATCTTATTACTGGCCGGCTTAGTTTTTGGTGTAGAAGCTTCAAGTGCTCCGGATGCGCGTATTGAAGATGCACAAAAGGTGCTACGGGAAATGTCCACACAGGAAGACTGTGGCACCATGTCTGAACTTCTGGCCAAGGCTAAGGGAGTCGCAATATTCCCGTCAGTAGTCAAGGCCGGCCTGATGCTGGGGGCAAAACACGGTAAAGGCATTGTCTTGAAGAGAGATTCTAACACCGGGCAATGGTACGGCCCGAGTTTTGTGGAAATAACCGGACTTTCCTACGGCCTTCAGATTGGCGTGCAATCTACCGCTCTTGTCCTTGTTATTACAAATGAACGAGGCATGAAGAGTTTTGAGGAAGGCAGCTTCACCCTTGGCGGAGACATTACTGTTGCGGCAGGCCCTCTTGGTCGTCATCTCGAAGCCGGAACGGATATTGAACTCAAAGCTGCAATCTACAGTTACTCCATGAGCAAAGGCGCATTCTTAGGGTTTTCGCTGGAAGGGGCGAAGATAAACCCGGATGATGCTGCGAACGAGCTGTATTGGAAGAGATCCGCCCCATCCGCTGAATGCTTGCAGCAAAAAGCGATAGATTCCAGAATAAGGCCGCTTGTTCAAGAACTCAACGAATTAGTGCTCAGAGGAGGAGGCAAGACCTCAGCCTAAGCCAATGTAAGCCAATATATATGTGCCTGGTCTATTTCTTGACAGGTTCGGTACAGTCCTTATTGACCAGGCCTACTGTTTTATCTACGCTCATGACGAATGCAATGCCTGTCCCCGGTTTCTCGAGATGCCCAGCTTCAACCATGGCTTTAAGTATTCTTTCAGTGTCCTTTTTGTCTGTGAGAACGAAAAGGACTTCTTTTGCAATATCCACAGTAAGTCCTAAAAACGTTTTCGCCTCATGGGCGCCTGTTCCTCTTGCGAAGAGTATGGTTCCTCCCTGTGCTCCTGCTTCCTTAGCGACATTCATTACGTGTTCTGCGGTTCCCCTGGGCAGCACTACGAATATGGCGTTGTACCCCATGCCCTAACCCTCCTAAATCTTGAATATCATTCCGAGTATCAGCACTGTAAAGGTTACTGCGACAAGACACAGTGCTATCAGGCCAAAACCATCTATGAGAGGGTCTCTGCCTCCTAACGCAGTGGCAATACCTACACCCATAGCTATTATAGTAGGGACTGTAACAGGCCCCGTAGTGACTCCGGCAGCGTCAAACGCTATACCTACTGCCGCCTTGGGCGCGAATTGCATGAGTATTGCTATGACAATCAACGACGGAAGTAGAATTTTCGAAGTAGGTATTTGGAAAATAATCTTTATTACACCCATAGTTACACCCAGCCCGATTCCTAAAGCTACCGTAAGAATCATTGCGCGTTTCGGGATAATTCCCGCGCTAAGTTCTTCTATTTGTTCACCCAGCGCTTGTAACGACGGTTCAGCCAAAGTGACGCCAAACCCTAAGACGAAAGCGAAGGCAATGACCAACCATACCGGAGCATGTCCAGGAAGGTTTATGCCTACAGTCTCGCCGAGGGGAAGCAGTCCTATCTTCAGTCCATTAGAGAAAAGGACGATCCCGACAACTGTGAGTGCAAGTCCGATAAAGGTTTCGCGGGGATTTTCCAAAGGCACCCGTAGGACGAATCTATTGAACAGAAGCAACAATAGTACTACAGGAAGAACACCTATAAGTGCCTCTATTGAAGTTGCATAGATGTTTTTCACTTGGTCATATGTACCTCCTTCCAAGGTGTACAAAACTAGGAAGTTATTCCATAGTATAGCACAAAAAACGCTCAATAACAGCAAGAGCGGCAGCTTTAACAGTATATGGGAGCAGCTGCCGCAATCTGCGAAAAAGCAAGCAGGCCCTTTCTAAACCATCTGTTCATCTGTTAAAATTAGTTCGTAGCACTACTATCCTAATACTATCATAATAAGCTGCAAGTTGTGTCAAGTCCTATGTAGGCTTTTGCTGTAAAGACTGTTTGTAAAGATGGTGAACTGAGAATGGTTAAACAAGGTATTATAGAGAGAATTTCAACTGAACTCTCTCTGAGGCCGGCTAACGTATCCAGCACAGTCGCCCTCCTTAGCGAGGGGAACACTGTGCCGTTTATTGCCAGATATCGAAAGGAAGTCACCGGATCTTTAGATGAGGTAATCATAAGATCGATTGAAGAGCGCTTGGCATATCTTTTGAATCTGGAAGAGCGAAAAGAGGCAGTGATAAGATCCATTGATGAGCAGGGTAAACTCACAGAAGAGCTTCGGGATGCCATCCTGGCTGCATCCACGCTGCAAGAAGTGGAAGACCTCTACCTTCCGTATCGGCCAAAGAGGCAAACCAGGGCTACGAAAGCCCGTGAGAGGGGACTTGAGCCTCTTGCCGTGTTGATGTTGGAGCATCAAGACATGAACGGGAACGTACAAGAGATAGCAGCTAGGTACGTAGATCCTGATAAGGATGTGTCCACAGTTGATGAGGCCTTGGCCGGAGCGCGCGATATCGTAGCTGAGATTGTCATGGAAGATGCTAAGGTCAGAGCTATGGCCAGACGGCATTTCCGGGAACGAGGTTTGATAGAGACCACAGGGACACAGGATGAAGAATCATCAGAGTATGAAGATTACTACGACTATCAGGAGCCGATTACCGATATGCCTCCCCACAGGATCCTGGCGATAAACCGGGGAGAGTCCAAAGGCCTGCTGAAGGTTAAGGTGTCAAGGCCTGATGAGCCCCTTCTTTCAGCTATTCGGGGGGATTTCGTGAGTGAAGAGAACGGTATATTCAAGGAGCAACTGGATCTTGCGATTTGTGACGGATACTCGCGACTTCTATGTCCTGCAATGGAGCGAGAGACTCGCAACGTCTTGACGGAGAAAGCTGAGGACCATGCAATTACCGTATTTAGGAGGAACCTACGGAATCTCCTGATGCAATCTCCTGTAAGCGGGAAGGTCGTCTTAGGTATCGATCCGGGTTTTCGAACCGGATCAAAGATAGCAGTAGTAGATCCTACCGGCAAACTGCTTGATACTGCCGTAATATACCCACATCCCCCACAAGAGCTGCGGGAGGAAGCGGAAGGGATTGTCAGAAGACTCGTTGCGAAGCACAGTGTCAATGTCATCGCTATCGGCAACGGCACCGCCTCCCGTGAGACCGAGGCCTTTATAAGCGACTTTATAAAGAATTCAGCCAATGATCTCAGCTATGTAATCGTAGATGAGGCAGGCGCTTCAGTTTATTCAGCGTCTGACACGGCAAGGGAGGAGTTTCCGGATCTTGACGTATCCATGAGGGGTGCAGTCTCAATTGCCCGCAGGCTTCAGGATCCCTTAGCTGAGCTTGTCAAGATTGATCCTAAGTCTATCGGGGTAGGTCTCTATCAGCACGACATAAACCAGACGAGGCTCGGGGAAGCCTTGGAAAAAACAGTGGAATCATGCGTCAACTATGTAGGTGTGAATCTTAACACAGCGTCAGCCGCTCTCTTGTCGTATGTGGCAGGGATTTCGAAGACAGTGGCAAAAAACATTGTCTCGTTCCGGGAGGAGAACGGTCCTTTTGAATCCAGAGCCGACTTGCTCGAAGTACCCAGGCTCGGGCCGAAAACATTTCAACAAGCAGCCGGGTTTCTTAGGATACGATCAGTTAAGGATCCTCTGGCTATTACACCTATTCACCCTGA
>JAKPFY010000051.1 GCA_029551185.1 Bacillota bacterium | reverse complement strand
AATGTTTTTCCAACCCACCAGGTTAACCTTGCATTCCCACATCTTGTCAGACATGCCGTTCAGCGTTTCATGTTTTATCCTTGCGCGTTTTTCTTCATCATCAAGCAATGCACTTAGATTGTCAATCCCGCCTTCTTGCGCCCAGGGAGGAAGAAGGGAGATCAGCGTAGTGCTAGCTACTGTGTAAGGATACATATCACAGGTAATGTCAATCCCCAACCTCCGCGCCTCTTCCATAAGGGCAAGGGCTTGACTTACTTTCCCCCAATTCTCCGCCCCTACTGCTTCCAGGTGTGACAGTTGTCCCGGTATCCTCGCCTCTTTCAGGATTTCCAGTAATTCCTCGATGGATTCAAGAAGGCATGTTCCATATGTACGGATATGGGCTGCAAGGAACCCTCCGCATTCCCCTGCTGTCTTGGCGAGTTCTGTGAGTTCAGCTGTATTTGCGAAAGAGCCTGGCGCATAAATAAGGCCAATAGACAACCCAAAAGCCCCGCCACAAATAGCTTCCCTGAGAAGGCGTTTCATCTCAGACAGTTGCTCTCGGGACGGGGGACCCGGGTCATACCCCATGACCGCTACGCGGATTGCTCCGTGACCTGCGAGACTAGCCATATTTGTGGTAAGCCCCTGCTTTTCCAAGGAAGAGGAATAGTCATGAATCTGATGATAGAGATCATCTTCTGTGACGTGCTTCGATAGAGAAGCCAAGAAGGCACAGCTTTGAGACTTGGTTTCCGGCACTGTAGGGTACATTGAAAACCCACAGTTACCTACTACAACCGTTGTGACGCCTTGAGAGAGTTTGGAGAGATTGTCAGGATCCCGCGGGAAGCTAAGATCGTCATGGGAATGAATATCAATGAACCCCGGGCTTGCCACGCGTCCGTCCGCATCAATAACCAGGTGAGCTGATTCATCTACGTGTCTGTCCATGGTTACTATGTATCCTTGAAATACTCCGATATCTCCCCGGAACCACGGATTTCCGGTCCCGTCCACAATACGGGCGTTCTTAATCAATATGTCCAACATACTGTCTTCGGCCTCCGTTATCAAGTTTTCTCAAGACTGAACACATATCCTCCGGCATCGGCGCTTCTATGTACATATGTTCACCGGTTGTCGGGTGGGCGAAGGCCAGGGAAAAAGCATGCAAAGCCTGTCCTGTCATGCCCAAAGAGTCTCGTCGCAAAGGTCCGTATACCTTGTCGCCGACAATCGGATGGCCGATGTGCTTCAAGTGCACTCGTATCTGGTGAGTCCTTCCGGTAATCGGTCGAACTCTGAGCAAAGCGTACCCTTGGAATTCCTGTAATGTTTCATAGTATGTGAGTGCAGACCGTCCCTTCTCTTCTGCAAGCACCGCCATGTTTTTTCTGTGAATCGGATGGCGTCCCACTGCTGCATTGATAAGGCCTTCCCTGTCTTTGGGGACGCCTCGGACTATCGCAAGATAGATTTTCTCCACCATACGCCGCTTGAGGTCTCTCTGAAGAGCAATATGAGTTTCATCATTTTTCGCAACAAGAATTACGCCTGATGTATCCTTGTCAAGCCTATGGACAATCCCGGGGCGTTCTTTTCCGCCTATAGTCGACAGCTTCTCACTGTGGGCAAGAAGGGCATTTACCAGTGTCCCTGACCTGTTGCCACAAGCAGGATGAACGACTATGCCGCGAGGTTTGTTTACTGCGATTATGTCATCATCTTCGTAGAGTATGTCCAAGGGGATATCCTCAGGCAAGATTTCGTCTTTTTCAGGGGCAGGAATGGCGACAGAGAGAATATCGCCTGCCTTTACTCTTCTGCTTACTCTTGGATGCTCCCCATTTACCATGACAAGATTACTTGTAATGAGTTTTTGTACAAGAGACCTGGAAAGGGCAAGCTGCCGTGAAAGATAAACATCAAGGCGCTTGCCCTCATCGGATTCTTCTACATTGATTGTCTTGATTTCAGGCATACCGGCCCCAGGCGATTCCATGCCGATCACCGCTATTTTGCCGGCATCTTCTCGTCAACTGCTTCAGAAGATAAAACATATATACTGGCAAACGCGCCGAATATGAAAAGAAGGCTTGCAAGTTGAGCCAGGGAAAACGGGCCGATCAGTCTCGGCACATCCCTGAAAATCTCTACGACAAACCTGCTTATCGAATAGAGTCCTACATAGAGAAACATGAGGTATCCCGGGAACTTTTTGTGATCCCTCTTAGCATACAGAATGATGAAAATTGCTAAACTTGCAAGAGACGCATAAATCTGAGTGGGATGTCTCAGGGTAGCGTCACCTGCGCGACATGCCAAAGCCCATGGGACATCTGTCGGTATCCCATAACAGCAGCCATTCAGGAGGCATCCAATTCTGACGATGGCATAGCCCAGCGCTACCAGAGGGGCGATAATATCGGCCATAACCCAGCCGTCAATCCCTGAACGGCGTGTGAATGCTATTCCGACAAGAAGCGCAGCGACAAATCCTCCGTGATATGAGAGTCCGCCATCGCGGAGATTGATAATCTGAATTGGGTCCTTAAAGTATGTTGGGATATCGAGCAGGACGAATAGGAGTCTTGCTCCGATTATCCCTGAAATGCATAAATATAGGGCTAGGTCAATAACTTTGTCAGGATCGATGTCTCTTCGCTTGGCTTCTCGCATTGCCAAGAGTGTGCACACAACGAAAGCTATCGCGAGAGAAAAGCCGTATGAGAGGATAGGCACCCTCCCAATTTGAAATAGAATAGGCCTCATTTACTACTCCTCCCCCCAGGGTTTCCTGTGACCAAACTGTAAACCAAGATGGCTGCTCCTACGCACACAGCTATATCTGCCACATTAAACACAGGCCAGACGCGTAAGTCAATAAAGTCGATTACTGAGCCAAGTCGGATTCTATCAATTAGGTTTCCTGCTGCTCCACCTACAACCAGCCCGGCCCCTCTCCGGAAGTTCTCACCGAGACGTTTGTCTATGCCCTGCACTACAACTATGATCCAAGCTAATAAAACAATGCAGGACACGGCAATCGGGATTCTTGCCGTGGGTAAAACACCTAGCGCAGAGCCTGGATTGTAGACTCGGGATATCTGAACTGATCCTCCCAGGACAGGAATTACAGCTCCATTGGGAACTGTCCTTTCCACCAGGCCTTTGGTAATCTGATCAAGGACGAAAACGGCTACCGGCAAGAGAATTGACCGCACTGTTACAGGACATCTCCTCGCTGAGTCGCATATTCTCATAAGACAAGCCCTTAACGTGGGTATTGTACCATACATCGAAAGTGAGTTCAAGAACTACACTCGGTGTCGTCTCCGCTTTGGGCGGCTTCGCTCTCCGCCCGGAATCACTTTATAGTCCTTTGTCGCAATAAGTTCCACGTCTTCAACAGCTCCTCGTGTCTGTTCCCCGCCTCCTTGAAATACTTCCTCGCCGGAAAGAATGCCGACCAGATCCTGAGGGCCGTTTGCTGTCCCATATCTCTCCAGATCTTGCCAGACATCTTCCCCGTCTATGCCGGGACTCTTTCTGTTACGGACACGATCCCCGAACGGAATCCCAAGCACTTCTTCTTCGATAGGCCTGTCACGCTTAGGAGGAGCTGTATTTTGAACATTGTCCTGACATTTGCTGCAGAGGCGGGTGTAGGGGATGAGATCCAGTCTGTCGCTTTCGATATCATGGCCGCAGTTTTGACATGTGCCGTACTTGCCGGTATCTATAAGGTCTATCGCTTCATTAACCCTATCCAGGATAATCTTGGCGTCTTCACATAGCTTAGTGTCTTTCCCGCGTTCAAAGAGTTCAGAGGAGATATCAGCAGGGTGGTTATCATAGAGCGAAAGCTCTCCTATGGAGTCTTTCATGGATTGCCTTATGCCTCCTTCGCCTTTCCCCTCGAGCAATTCAATACGCTGCTTAAGTCTTGATTTTTCAGACAGTAACCGTGCCCGGTAGGTTTGCATAGTCTCTTTGTCCATAGCTTTCTTCCTCCTATCTCAATCTCATGTGGGTGTTCACCGTCTTCACGATTTCAGCGATGAATTCACCGATTACAGGGATATTCAGCTGGACAATTTTGGACAGGATCATGATGAAAAGAGCTGCGAGAATTGTAGCGCCTATACCTATGCCGAAGCCACGGGCCAGTCCCCCTAAGAAGTTTACGAATATTATTCTTCTGGGATTCTTAAGGAACTCAACGTACTCGGCAATGTTCATCTTATCCATAGCAAGGGATAACTCGGCTATGCGGCGGATAAGCATGTTTGCGGTATTTTGGTCGATAGTAGCCTCTTTCTGACGACTTCTCTTTGTCATAATTTAATGTCCTCCCATTAGTCTGTCCGGACAACCATGGTTTTAACTGCCTGTTAATTGTGCGCGTCCAAACATGCAAAAGCGTCGCAAAACAGTGCTAATTAAGAAGAGAGGCGATATGTGCCATAAGTGCACATCGCCTCTCTATTCTATCCGAGTCCTAAAGACAATTGCCATCGCTTCTATGTAGTTATCGCTGATCTTACCTTAACACCTTTTACATTACCTAGTTTGCCTGTGAGACTGCCGATTTCATCTGTAGTTCCGTTGATGATTAGGGCTATGACTCCTGCGTTTCTTTCCTTATGTGGAACCCCGAGACGTCCAACGATTATGTCTGCATGAAGACTTAGGATTTCATTGACCTTCGCTGCAGCATTCACCCTATCTTCCACGACTACGCCTACAACTGCAATTCTGGACTCCAAATCCATATCTCTTATGCCTCCTTATCTAGCGCCTGTCGAAAAAGGGAGGCAGATTCCTTTCTCGCTTCTCCTCCCCTTCCGGCAAATCCAGGCCTATCTCAAAATTGCTCGGTGTGAACAAGAAAACGCCTTCGCTGACTTTTTGCATACTGCCGTTAAGCGCATATGTGGCTCCTCCTGCGAAATCCAATACGCGTCTGGCTAACTCACGGTCTATGTCTGATATCCGCACAATAACAGGACGCCTTTTCTTCAAATGTTCGAGAATTCCGGGTATATCGTCAAAGGATTCTGGTTCTGTAACCACAAGTCTCGCTTTAGGCGATTGAGGAAGGGCAACCAGGCCTCTCCCTCGCTGACCTGGTCCGCCTTGCAGGCCTCCGTCATTCCGAAGTATGGCGTCCTCCGCAAATTCACATGTATCATCAGGTACTTCGCCGAACCCCATAAAGTCAAGGAGCCTGTCAATAAAGCCTCTTCTCACGCTTACAGCACCGCCTTCCTGAGGCGTGGACCGAATATCCCTGTGCCGATTCGGACCATAGTCGCCCCCTCTTCGACAGCGACTTCATAATCATGGGTCATACCCATAGAAAGATGAATCTTTTTGCCAGGATGGAACAGACCGGCATCTGCGATCTTCTCACATATCTCCCTTGTCATTCGAAAATACGGCCTTGCCCCGGAAGGATCTTCCACCACAGGGGCAATGGACATTACCCCTCTCAGCTTGACCCTGTCCAGTGTTGAGATATCCCTGGCCAAAGCCAAGGCATTTTCTGGTTCTACTCCGATTCTGGTGGTTTTGCCCGTGACATTGATTTCCAAGAGACACTCTGTTATTATATTCAGCTTTTCAGAAACTTTTTCGATCTCACACGCAAGCTTCCACGAGTCAAGGGAATGAATGAGGTCGAATATCTCCAAGGCCTGCCGCACCTTATTGCGCTGTAAGTGGCCGACAAGATGCCAGCTGACCTTATTCCCTTCTATGTCGCTCCCGAGCTCGGAGAACTTTGCCCTGGCTTCTTGGACTCTGTTTTCTCCCAGTATTATGACGCCTGCACGGACTGCCTCACTTATGTCTTCGGCGCCAACGTTCTTTGTGACAGCGACAATGGAAATATCTTCAGGATTGCGCCCGACTCTTTCAGATGCTTCACGGATTTTTTCACGGACTACATTGAGCCTTTCAGTAATTTCAGTCAAAGATCCGCTTACCTCCATATGGTTATACCTGTTTCTTGCACCAGAGATGGATTGATTACAACCCTCTGCCCTTCTTTTAATCCTTCGCATATTACTTGACTTTCATCACTTGCAACGACCGTTACAGGCCTGAAGCTTACTCCGAGGTTAGCCGGCATGTAGACAAGATAGCCGTCTTCCCCTTTAACAAGCGCTTGCTTAGGTATAACAAGCCCTCGTTCGGTCTTTGTAATGATCTTGGTTCGAACGTGACGGAGATAATACAGCTCATGGGGAAAGTCAGTAAGCTCTAATAACAGAGCGTCAGGTCTCGAATCATCTTTGGCCTTCGCCTTATTTACCCGGGAAACGACCCTGGCGGAGCAAAGTCTGTTTACAACGGAATCAAACCTTAGGTTGCATCTTTTGCCTTCAGTCAGGGACTCACCAACCGAAGGCCAAGTATCAGGCTCCGGGAACACAAGGACATAGATGCGGTAGTTGTCAATTACGCGAAAAAGGGGTTGGCCTACATCTACTTGCATACCCGGCGTTACGCCCACAGGCTCAGAGACAAGCTGAGACGCCTTCTTAGCGCTAAAATCCGCCCACGAAGAAGGAGTGAGGATTCTTTCGAGCCCGTCCAGGGTAAAACTGACAACGCCCGGTCTTTCAGCCACTAAATCAACCTGCGTGCTTTTCCATGTTATTCCTCGGATTTCACCAGGCATGATTTGAGCCACTACTGTATCTGCTCTAACCCGGTCTTTTTCCTCTGCAACGGGTTTCAATATACCGCTTGCAGGGCTTATAGAGACCATCTCATCTCTGATAACGACACCTGATACTTGCGCACCCTGTTCTATTTCGCCGCGCTTTACCGGCACAGAAATAAGTCTGGTTTCCGGCTCTGACATGACGAAATTTCGGTTCAGCGACCAGGACACCAGTGCAATTGCGGCAAGCAACAAGACTATGAGCCAAAGTCCGGATTTAATCTTAGAATACTCCATGACTTAATTTTTCTATAACTCCTGCCAAACTCCTGCCGCAAGGAAAAAGGGTCAGATGGTTCTGCACACCATGAGTCAAGCCTTCTTACGGGAGTCGTAGATGTCGCTCACGACTACGGGTTCATTGCTGAGGAGAGACTTCCCTACGTCGATTATTCTTTGATTCCTGGAACCTCTGAAAGCGAGGCTCAGGTCTCGTTCCTCTTCAAGGAAAGGCCCGTCTATCAAAAGGGTTGTTAAGGAAAGCAAGTCGCGCCATCCTGCTTCGGATGAATTCACCAAGTCATCCCATAAATAGCCGGTATATGTAATAATATCAAGTCCGTATGATTTCAGCTT
>JAKPFY010000040.1 GCA_029551185.1 Bacillota bacterium | reverse complement strand
GAGGTAACTCGTACGATGCTTGGATCTACGTGCCCCTACCAAGGACCTGAGGAGGTTGAGGATTCACTCAAGAAGCTACTGTATTGCGAAGTCCACTTAAAACCTCTTGCGCGATCTCTACTTGACGCAGAGCTAGCAAGGATTGCCCATGCTGCCTACGATTCAGTCTACAAGAATTCTCCCCTGGAACAGATTGTCCGACCAACATTTGAACAGGCCGAACAGAAAGCTCGGGCAAGAATGGAAGAATCAATAGCAAGTAACACATGGCAACAAGACTGCAGGGGAAGGGAATTGCTGAAGGCATATTGTGGCGAGCATGGTTTCAAGTATGAGCACTTTCGTAACAGCCTGATCAGTGAGCTGAAAGCTCCTCCGACAGGATTGGCGGAGATAATGGATGAGATCTTGTCCGACTAGACGTGCTAGCAAAAGTCAGGAGGCATTTTGGGGAACAATCGCTATCTCGGTAACCAGGATGTCGGGCGCACAAAATTACGGCGGTCGCGGGAGATCGGTATCTCATGCTTCACTCGCGCGCCTCGAGGCTAATGAGCTGCGTGCTTTGACCCGAGAACCATTATCACTCGTCCGTATGCCGTAACACGGCGACCACCCTATCTGCATATTCCGGCGCAAATCGTCCAGTGCAAAGGCTCAGATTCGGAACTGAAGCGCACTGGCAACTATGCCACAGGATCGCCACATAGAATCACCTAACTCCCGTAAGCAAGATGTTTCTGGGAGGGTGATTGGAGGCCGTGGCAAATAGGAGGTTGTGGATGCGCTAGGGGACTCTAAGGCCTTATCACGAGATGGGGTTGATCCGTCTCCCATCACTGCTCAAGCTGGCTGTGGAGGACGCAAAGAACCGAAAACAAGAGTTTCTTCCTCCGGGAATAGCGGGCATCACATCAGTCATCGACCACTACATAGACTCCGTAGACGGCAAACTTGCCGTGGGCCTTGACTTCGATCCTGAGGCCAACGTAGTCAGGCGGGGACTCCTGGCCCTTGCAGAACTCATGGTTGAGCAGGATAGTGAGTGGCTCACACGGGAAGAGGCCCGCAGGGCCCTGGATACCATACATTCTTCAAGGGGCTTCGAGAAGTCCCTATTGAACCAGCTGATCTCTGAGGGCTTACTAAGAGAGGGCAAAGTGCCCCTTGGCCCTGGCGGGCAGACATGTAGCAGTGTCCATCTCTCATACCAACTCCTCTACGACCACCTCATCGCAGAATATCTCATAGACCAGCATATTGATGCCGACAAGCCATCGAAGGCATTTGATGAAGACGGCCCCTTGAGGCAACTTGTGGCCGATGAGGATGCATGCTGGCGCAACCGTGGAGTCATAGAAGCCCTATCCATACAAGTCCCGGAGAGACTCAACCTCGAGCTCTTTGAACTCGCCCCCCATTGCGCGGGTTTCGAGCCTATTTGTGATGCATTCATAGAGAGCATCATATGGAGGCATCCTCAAGCATGTAGAAGACGTGAAACCCTGGACTACATAAGAGAACAGATACTCCCCGATCCATGGGCCTGCAGAAGGTTTCTGGAGGCCCTGATCTTCATTGCGCCTAACCCAGAACACCCATGCAACGCAGACTTCCTTCACGAGAATCTCATGGAATACGAACTTCCGGATCGAGACGCTTTCTGGTCAACCTTCCTCCACGAACAGGGAATGGTAGAAGGGCCGGTCCGTAGGCTTATCATGTGGGCCTGGTCAGATAAGGACAGGAGCTCAGTGTCAGATGAAGCGTTGCGGCTGTGGGGAACGACACTAACATGGTTCTTGACCACGCCACACAGATTCGTGAGGGACGGGGCCACGAGGGGGCTCGTATCCCTCTTTGCCAACAGCTTCCATTGCTCCAACAAGTCCTTGAAACCTTCACACAGGTCAATGATCCATACGTCTCCGAAAGGCTTCTAGCGGCAGCCTATGGTTGTGCTATGCGAAGCAACACTGAGGGTTTGCACGAACTTGCCCTCTGGGTCTATAGGGAAGTATTTGAAGATG
>JAKPFY010000034.1 GCA_029551185.1 Bacillota bacterium | reverse complement strand
TTACTAGTGTGGTTAAGTTATGTATTTACTACTAAGGCATTGGAGACAGGCCCCTATGCTTGATTGAAAACTAGACGGCACAAACAGCTACTTTTCAAGGGTAGATAAAATAGTACCCACCACAACTTGACTCAGACTAAGGAAAAGACTGCCTTGACAGGGAAGCTTTTTCCATGATAAATTATAAAGCACAGATAGATCAATATGTTGGCAGACTTCCGATCTCCTGTATCTAAGGTGACGCTATGAGAGGCGACACTAGGGGCAGTAGACGTCAGGGTATAACTGGAAACGGTTATGCCTCCCAGTGCGGAAAGGAGGTTGAGCTTTGACGTATGTCAGTAACGCTACTTTCCATTCTGCGACGGAAAGTGGCGTTCCCTTTGTTACGCAAACGAACCCGCAAATGAATCCCCCTGTGAGCGTTGTAAATGCCATAGAAGTGCGCAACCTGTCTTTTGCATACTCCGGGAGAGTAGTCCTAGATGGTATCAACTTTGCAGTGGAAAAAGGGGTTATATGTGGCCTTCTCGGCCCCAACGGCTCCGGAAAAACAACACTGCTCAAGTGTATTAACGGACTTCGAACGCCCATGGACGGCCAAGTGATGATTGAGGGCGCCTCCATTGATTCACTGACAAGGCAGGAGATTGCCTCGAAGGTTAGTGTGGTTCCGCAGCAGGCCAATATAGTGTTCCCGTTTAAGGCTATTGAACTGGTAATAATGGGCAAGTGTCCGGAACTTGAACATTGGCAATCACCTCAAGAAGCTGACTATGTAAGGGCGGAAACACTTATGGAGAGCCTGGGCATTGGGCACTTAGCCCATCGCCGGGTTACTGAGATAAGCGGCGGAGAAAGGCAATTAGTCGTAATCGCGCGGGCCATCTTTCAAGGCGCCGATATTATGCTACTGGACGAGCCTTGCGCCCATCTTGACTACAAGAATCAGTTTGCGATTATGCGTTTGGTAACAGGGGTTGCACGCGAGAAAGGTTTGACTGTAATCATAACATTACACGATCCAAACCTGGCCTTTCATTACTGCGACAAGATAGTGCTGCTGAAGGAAGGCAGAGTTGTATCCATAGGTAGCACAAGCGCTGTGTTTCACGAGGAAACCCTAAGTGAACTCTACGACATGGACATCTCTATTGCTGATGTCACTGAAAGGGATTGTCGGGTGGTATTACCTTCTGACTGGTGAAGATCCATCAAGGCGATACCTATGCTCTATGCCGTTCTGCAGAGACGAAGACAGATATGATTGATAATCGAAAGGAGTTATGAAAATGACTAAAACACGTTCTAACCGTCGGTACAGCCTCATTGTCGTATTTTTGGTTATGTTAATGGTTCTCTCAAGTATGTGCGTGGGGGCTCAGGACACGAAGAAGTCTACCGGAGACATCGTTATTGTTGACGGGTTAGGAAGAGAGATCAGACTGCAAGAACCTGTCAAACGCGTATATAACACCTATGGCATCGCAGCCACCATGGTCTATGCCCTTGGTGCCCAAGACAAGTTAGTCGGACTTGATCCTGCGACTAAGGAGAAAGCGGTTTACGTTGCATGGCCACCAAGAGGACGTGGCGAATTCAACATCGAGGAGGTCATTGCGCTCGACGCAGACTTTGTTTTGGCCTCTGCCGGGAACCGCGACCTCATAGAGAATATTGAGGCTCATGGAATTAATGTGTTCGGCGTTTCAGCAGAGGATCTGGATCAACTTACAGACTCCATGGTTAACCTTGCAAAGGCTTTCGGGAAGGAAGATAGAGCACGGCAATTTGTGAATTATTACGATGATATGGTGGGAAAGCTTGCGAGCAAAACCAGCGAACTTGCTGCGGAAGAACGGCCTGGAGTATATTTGGTAGGATCAAGCCTGCTAAGCACATGCGGCAGGGAGATGTACCAGCATCATCTCATTGAGTTGGCAGGGGGTAGGAACGTTGCCGTAAGTGATGATGACAGACTCATACCAGGGAAGAGATGGGTTGAGATATCGCCTGAACAGATCGTAAAGTGGAATCCGGATATCATTGTTGCAGTTCAGTATGCGGCGGATACGACTCCAGAGCAGATTCTGGCAGATGAGCGTTTTGCCGGGGTAGATGCAGTGAAAAACGGCCAGGTATTCTGGTTCCCGTCGAACCTGATTCCTTGGGACTATCCTTCGCCTCAGGCCATATTAGGTATTGAGTGGCTCGCGAAGAAACTCCATCCGGATCTATTTGAAGATCTGGATGTAATGAATGAGGCGGATAAGTTCTTCAATATGCTCTATGGGAGGACCTATAGCGAATTAGGCGGTGTATTGGACTAGGGCAGGGAAGGGGTGCGGCAAATGGTATGCAATTACTGCGAAAGACGCTGTGAGCTAGGAGAGGGACAAACCGGAGCATGCCAAATGTACATACAGAATGGAGATGGCATAGAGGAGAGGTACCCTCATCATTATACAACCTATGTTGCAGTACATATAGAATCAGTGCCCTTCTTTCATGCGTACCCCGGCAGCAGGTCTCTTCAGATTGGCAGCAGAGGCTGCAACTTCGACTGCCATTATTGCAGCAACGCCTATGTGGCCAAGAGTCTTCCAGGAGAGGTGTACATGTTTCGCCTGGCACCCAAAAGGCTAGTGAACATTGCGAAGCAGACCGGCTGCCATAACATAGTGTTTGCTGTGAACGAACCTGTGGTATCTCTTCCTTCACTTATTGAAGTTGCCAAGGAAGCCCGGGCAGCCGGGCTTCCCATGGGTTGCTTGACGAATGGCTATGTGACGGATGAGGCTGTAGATATGTTGTCTTCGGCTTGCGAATTTATCAATATCAGCCTTAAAGGTTTCAGCCAGGACTTTTACAGGAAGTATACAGGCATCTCAGATTTCAGTCCTGTGCTACGCAACATACGGAAACTGGCTGCGAAGAACCATATAGAGATAACAACCCCGATCATACAGGGCATAAATGACCATGAGATCATAGATATCGCTGAATTCATTGCATCAATGGATAAGAATATTCCCTGGCATGTGTTTCGTCTGTTACCGGAATACAAAATGAAAGACGAGGAGTATCCAAGTATTCAGGTGATTAATGAGAAGCTCGAGGAAGCGCGGGAGATTCTTCCCTACATCTATTTTAGCAACTTTGTAGGGTCGGCCTGGGTAAGCACTCATTGCCCCGCCTGTGGACAGAAAGTGATTGAGCGATTCAACCTAGGTGGATGCGGAGGAAAAATGGTGAAATACCTTCTTGACGAGGATAACAGATGCCCTGATTGCGGCAACCAGGTGCATATCCACGGCAATTATACACAATGGAACTCAGGAGATGCAGGTTATGGCCTATGCAGTTTTGGATGTTAGAGAGTGGGATGTTGTTGTCGACTTGGATACCGGGGCGCCTGTCAATGTGAACGAGGCAGGTATAGACAGCTCTATGTTGAGCATGGCAAGGCAAGTCATAAAAGGCCATCCATATCCAGGGGATTTCGCGCCGGAGAGTATGGAATGGGTAACTGATACAGCGTTGAGACTGTGGAAAGCCTACGATCCGCATTTCATGTTTATCAGTTACGCTCAACCCGGGATACTGGGTGGGGTTATTGATATGACTCCGGACGATTGGAATGACATCGTAGACCGTCAATGTAAAAATGTGGATCGCTTCATCGAGAATACCGGATACACTCCGGTTGTTGTAGGATTGGGCGACATGGTTCCTTTAAAAGGCTATGTTAATCTATCCGGTTTGGACGGCATAGGTTATGTCAGGAGGGCTAATCGCCGTTATGCAGGCCTTTTCAATCCAAGTGATAATGACCTCGTGCAGTTGAGTAAGATGCCTGGCGTGGAAAGGGTAGTAAGTAAGCGCGATTTCATTAACCTGTTTGGGGCTGCCGATGGTTTTCGGCGCAGGTTTCCCGATTACCTTGTAGTAGCCGAGGAAGGCTACGGATTTAAAGCCATGGGCACCTCAACTAGGATTGGATATAGAACTATCGCGCGAAATGAAAGCATCCCAGTATATACACGTTTAGGTGATGCCGGGATACATTCGTTAGTTGATGTGAAAGACGCGATTATAAGGAACGTAAGTCATCAGAGAATAGCCCTTATACTTCTGGATGGCATAGGAGTTGAGGATTTCCGG
>JAKPFY010000006.1 GCA_029551185.1 Bacillota bacterium | reverse complement strand
CTGTATGGCGCCAGGCGGATCGGTACAGGGTGCCCAGAATCGTATTCGTCAATAAGATGGACAGGGTCGGCGCGGATTTCGGACGATGTGTGAAGATGATAAGAGACAGGCTGGGCGCTAATGGAGTGCCGATTCAGATTCCCATTGGCGCTGAAGAGAATTTCAGCGGAATAGTGGACCTGATCCATGAAAAAGCCATTGTGTATATGGATGATCTCGGAACCAAGAGAGAAGAGACGGAAATCCCTGATGAGCTCAAAGAAGAAGCCGGGAAGCGCAGGGAAGAATTAATTGAGGCCCTTGCTGAGGTAGACGACGACATCATGGTACGCTACATTGAGGGCATAAACGTGACTCCGGATGAGATAAAGGTTGCGCTCAGGAAAGCTACCTTGTCAGGCAAAGTGATACCGGTTCTTTGTGGGTCTGCTTTCAGGAACAAAGGGGTCCAACTCCTGCTGGATGCAGTAATAGACTATTTGCCTGCTCCGAATGATGTTCCGCCTGTTGTCGGAATTAACCCAATCACCGGCAAAGAAGAAGAACGTTTACCCAGTGAAGACGAGCGGTTTTGTGCTTTGGCTTTCAAGATTGCGGCAGATCCGTACGTGGGGAAACTAACATACTTCCGTGTGTACTCCGGATCCGTCCATGCAGGTTCATACGTATATAACGTCACTCAGAATAAGAAGGAACGGCTTGCCCGCATCCTTCAGATGCATGCTAATCATCGTCAAGACGTTGATTGCGCTTACGCAGGAGATATAGTGGCTGCAGTAGGATTTAGGGAAGTTGCGACAGGGAATACCCTGTGTGATGAAGAAAACCCCATAATTCTTGAGACGATGTCTATTCCGGAACCTGTGATATCTGTGGCAGTGGAACCAAAGACTGAATCAGATGAAGATAAGTTAGCTACTACGTTGGCCCGTCTTGCGGAAGAGGATCCAACATTCCAGGTCAAGCAGGATCCTGATACCGGACAGACGATCATATCAGGTATGGGTGAGCTTCACCTGGAGGTCATTGTCGACAGGCTGATCAGGGAATTTGGAGTCAGCGCTAATGTAGGTAAACCGCAAGTTTCATACAGGGAAACCATTGCCTCAAGTGTGCAAAGTGAAGGGAAGTTCATAAGACAAACAGGAGGCAAAGGGCAGTATGGACATGTTGTCCTAACTCTTTCGCCTCAATCGTCCGGTGAAGGGTTTGCATTTGTTGATGCCACTAAAGGCGGAGTGATTCCCAAAGAATTCATTCGAGCTGTCGAGGCCGGCGCAAAAGAAGCGATGGAAGCAGGGGAATTAGCAGGTTATCCCATGGTTGACATAAAGGTGACGCTTGTTGACGGGTCTTACCATGAGGTAGACTCATCAGAGATGGCGTTTAAGATCGCGGCGTCCATGGCTGTCAAGGATGGGGTAAGACGTGCAAACCCACGTCTTCTCGAGCCGATTATGCGTGTTGAAGTGATGGTTCCCGACGGATTCACAGGGGATGTTCTTGCGGACATAAGTGCAAGGCGCGGTAAGGTCCAAGGTATGGAGAAGATGGGACCATTCCAGGTGATTAAGTCCCTGGTGCCTTTGGCTGAGATGTTCGGATACGCTACGGATTTGAGATCTCTGACCCAAGGGAGAGGGACATATGATATGCATTTCATGTGTTATGAAGAAGTGCCCGAAGCTATTGCGAAAAACGTGATAGCTTGGGGAAGATAAAAAATGGTGATAGGAAGAAGACCAATTCCAAGGGAGGATGACAGGAATGGCCAAGCAGAAATTTGAGAGGACAAAGCCCCACGTCAATGTCGGGACTATCGGACACATAGACCATGGCAAGACGACATTGACTTCAGCGATTACGCTTACTTTGAGTAAAGGCGGCTTGGCGAACTACAAAAAGTTCGAAGAGATCGACAAGGCTCCTGAGGAGAGGGAGCGCGGTATCACCATCTCTACCTATCACGTTGAGTATGAGACGGCGGATAGACACTACGCTCACGTTGACTGTCCAGGGCACGCCGACTATGTCAAGAACATGATTACCGGCGCAGCTCAGATGGACGGCGCTATTCTCGTGGTAAGTGCAGAGGATGGACCGATGCCGCAGACCAGGGAACATATCCTGCTTGCACGGCAGGTAGGCGTCCCTTACATCGTTGTATTCCTCAATAAATGTGACAGGATGGAAGACGAGGAAGAGCTGGTGGATCTCGTTGAAATGGAAGTCAGGGAGCTTCTTTCCAAGAACGAGTTCCCGGGAGATGATATCCCATTCGTGCGAGGTTCTGCATTGAAGGCTCTGGAGTGCGGTTGTGGGAGCCGTGATTGCAAGTGGTGCGGTCAAATCTTGAAGCTTATGGATGAGGTTGATAAGTACGTTCCCACGCCTGAACGTGATATCGATAAGCCTTTCCTTATGCCGGTTGAGGACGTGTTCTCAATTACCGGACGGGGTACAGTCGCTACAGGTAGGGTAGAGAGAGGGTCAGTCAAGGTAGGGGAACAGGTTGAGATTGTCGGGCTTACTGATGAGTCCAGAACGACAGTAGTTACAGGTGTAGAGATGTTCCGGAAGACTCTGGAGCAAGGCGTAGCAGGAGATAACATTGGTGTTCTGCTCAGAGGTGTAGAGAAGGACGAAATTGAGAGAGGTCAGGTCCTTGCAAAACCGGGTTCCATCAAGCCCCACACGAAGTTTAAAGGCGAAGTTTATGTTCTGTCCAAGGAAGAAGGCGGAAGACATACACCGTTCTTTACAGGATATCGTCCTCAGTTTTACTTCCGGACCACAGACGTAACAGGCAGCGCAGTGCTTCCTGATGGGGTCGAGATGGTAATGCCCGGCGATAATATCACAATGACGATTGATCTGATTACGCCAATCGCTCTTGAGGAAGGCCTCCGGTTCGCTATACGTGAAGGCGGTCGCACAATCGGTAAAGGCGTTGTCTCATCGATTATTCAGTAAAGACATGTATTGCCTGGGGAGTTAGAGATAGAAGGGCCGGGCTCTACCGTTGGATTTACCCGGCCCCTTGCTGCGAGCTATGAACCTGGAGGTTGCGTGCTTCGGCAGGGGAATTCCAGGGGAGCGAGTCTGCGAACCCGATCAGACGACTGCGAGGAGGAATTGAGACCATGGCTGAACAGAGAATCAGAATTAAGTTGAAAGCATTCGACCACAGGCTGCTGGACCAGTCAGCGGAGAAGATCGTAGAGACTGCGCGGCGCAGTGGGGCGCGGGTTTCAGGTCCTGTTCCGTTGCCGACGGAGAGAAGCGTATTCACTGTCTTAAGATCCGTCCATGTGGACAAGGACTCGAGAGAGCAGTTTGAAATGAGGACTCATAAGAGACTCATTGACATTATCGAGCCTACCCAGAAAACTATTGACGATCTTACAAGACTGGACTTGCCGGCGGGTGTGGGCATTGAGATTAAGCTTTAACCTCGCCTCGTGACCCGAGCGGGTATAGCGGTGAATGTAACAACGAAGGGGGTGCGAGGTAAATGGCAAAAGGGATACTAGGGAAGAAACTTGGGATGACACAGATATTTACTGATGAAGGGCACACAATCCCGGTAACGGTTATAGAAGCAGGCCCATGCGTTGTCGTCCAGCGGAAGACAAAGGATAAAGACGGTTATTCCGCTATTCAGCTGGGATACGGCGATATACGCGAACGACTGGTTAATCAGCCGGAAATGGGCCATTTCAAGCGCAGTAAGGTCAGCCCGAAGCGATATCTCAGGGAGATTAGGGTGTCAGAAGATTTGCCCCATGAGGTAGGTTCGGAGATTAAGGTTGATGTGTTCCGCGAGGGAGACCTCGTTGATGTTGTTGGAACATCTATTGGGAAAGGGTTCGCAGGTACGATTAAGAGATGGAATTTCAGGAGAGGTCCTATGAGTCATGGGTCCATGTACCATCGCCGGCCGGGAGCCCTCAGCTCAACGGGCATAGCACGTGTTTGGAAGGGCAGAAAACTCCCGGGCCGCCTCGGAGGAGAGCGCGTAACAATCCAAAATCTTGAAGTCGTTAGGGTAGATCCTGAGCGCAACTTGATGCTTGTCAAGGGATCAGTTCCCGGACGCCGCGGTTCTTTGCTTGTTATTAAAGAAGCAGTGAAGAGCCAGACGGCAAAGAACAAGAAGTGAGGTAGGTGATCTAGATGCCAAAAGCGCCTCTATACAATATGAACGGCGAGAGAATAGGCGACTACGAGCTTCCTGCCTCGGTCTTCGGGGTGCCTGTCAATGAGCATGTTCTCCATGAGGCTGTGGTCATGCAGCTGGCTTCGAAACGCCTTGGTACCGCGAAAACGAAAACCAGGGGTGAGGTGGCCGGTGGTGGAGCAAAGCCCTGGCGTCAAAAGGGAACCGGAAGGGCAAGGCACGGCAGCCGCAGGTCTCCGATTTGGAAGGGCGGAGCGGTGACGTTCGGTCCCAGGCCCAGGAGGTACGGATACAAATTGCCTAAGAAGGCGCGGAGGGTTGCGCTGTTGTCAGCGTTGTCTTCGAAAGCTCAAAATGAGCAAGTCCTCGTTCTCGACGAGTTGTCCATGAGCGAGCCAAAGACTAGGGTAATGGTGAACATGTTAAGCAAACTCGACGCTGATGGAAAAACGCTTGTGGTTCTGTCGCAAGGTAATGAGAATGTGAGATTATCTCTCAGAAACATTCCCGGCGTCAAGACGCTTACTCCTTCTCAGCTTAATGTTTATGACATCCTCAACTACGATAAGCTTCTCCTTACCAAGGAGGTTGCTGATGTAGCAGAGGAGGTGCTTGGCGTATGAGAACCGCAAGGGATATTATTGTAAGGCCGATTTTGACTGAGAAGACCATGGAAGGATTGGAAGATAACAAGTATACGTTTATCGTGGATATCCGCGCCACAAAGGTCGAAATCAAGAAAGCGGTGGAGGATGCGTTCAAGGTGAAGGTCAAGAACGTGAACACCTTGAGGATGCCCGGCAAGACCAGAAGGATGGGAAGATTCGAAGGCAAGACTCCTGAGTGGAAGAAGGCCGTGGTTACCCTCGAAGAAGGTTATAGTATTCCCCTTTTCGAGGGCGTGTAGGTTCGAGATAAGGTGAAGCGGCTGGAGTGAACTCCCCTCTGGCAGCAAGGCGGTTAGATAAAGGAGGGGTAAGAGTTGGGAATTAAAAGACATAAGCCGGTTACCCCGGGAAGGCGCTTTATGAGCGTGTCAACCTTCTCGGAACTTACTGAGAAAAAACCGGAAAAAAGGCTTCTCCGCCCGAATCCAAAGTCTGCCGGTCGCAATGCGCATGGTAAAGTTACCATAAGGCATAGGGGTGGCGGAGCGAAAAGAAGCTATCGAATGATAGATTTCAAGAGGGAAAAAGACGGGATTCCGGCAAAGGTGGCAAGTATTGAGTACGACCCGAATAGATCTGCGAGAATTGCCTTGTTGAACTATGCGGACGGCGAGAAAAGGTACATCCTTGCGCCTTCGGAGATAGAAGTGGGTTGCGTTGTCATGTCCGGGACAGGCGCAGATATTAAGCCTGGGAATGCACTTATGCTGCGCGATATACCCACAGGCACAATCATCCACAATATAGAACTGATTCCCGGCAGGGGCGGGCAGCTGGTTCGTTCTGCCGGAGCAGGTGCTCAGCTTATGGCGAAGGAAGGCGATTATGCTCACGTCAGGCTTCCTTCAGGTGAGGTGCGGCTTGTACGCCAGGAATGTAAAGCCACTATCGGACAAGTCGGCAATGTGGAGCATGAGATTATCACCATAGGTAAGGCAGGTAGGACGAGACATCTTGGGCGGAGGCCGAAAGTACGAGGCAAAGCCATGAACCCGGTAGACCATCCTCATGGCGGTGGAGAGGGCCGCGCTCCTATCGGCATGCCGTCACCGGTGACACCATGGGGTAAGCCGACTCTCGGCTACAGGACCAGGAAGAAAAAGGCTTCTGATAAGTTGATAGTCAGAAGACGGAAGTAAGAGGGGAAGGAGCTGGGCTAATGTCACGATCGTTAAAGAAAGGCCCATATGCTGACCCGAAGCTCTTGGCAAAGGTTAGGGACTTGAATGAAAAGGGTCGCAAGGAAGTAGTCAAGACGTGGTCAAGAGCCTCAACCATCTTCCCCGAGATGGTGGGTCACACTATAGCAGTGCATGATGGCCGAAGGCATGTGCCGATTTATATCAGCGAAGATATGGTCGGGCACAAGTTAGGTGAGTTTGCCCCGACGCGAACGTTTAGAGGACATGGAGCGCATACTGCCAGGTCTACTTCGCTGAAGTAAGATGTCGGGGGCTGGAGGGGATAATTGCTATGGCGATGATGGAAACTCGAGCTATAGCTCGTTATGTCAGGATTAGTCCAAGAAAGGCTAGGCAGGTTGTGGACCTGGTAAAAGGGAAAGATGCCCAG
>JAKPFY010000317.1 GCA_029551185.1 Bacillota bacterium | reverse complement strand
TTTTAAGATCAGCTTCTCTCAGCACAGACATGCTTGACAGTGATGTGCTGACAGTCTCAGGTCTCGAAAGTTGCAAAGAGGTGTTGAAGCAGTTTACAGAGGGCATGAAGCGAGGCGACCGGACACATCTCCCGCGTCTCGTGGACATGCTTGCATGTGAAGGAGGCTGCATCAACGGGCCTAAGAACCCCAGTTGGGAGGATATCTACACAAGAAGAGCCCGTGTGCTTGAGTACGTGAAGCAGTCGTCGGATGACCGCAACCGGGAGAGAGGGACTGATTTTAAGGATGTGTCTGAGCGTCCCGAAATCCCGCAGGAACTCCTTAGAAGGAACTATCGCAATCTTAAGCCTTCCGTGGAAGAGCCTGATGAGAGCGTAATCAGGGCTATACTGGCTAAAACAGGAAAACACTCGCAGTCCGATGAGCTTAACTGCGGGGCATGCGGGTATGATTCATGCAGAGATAAGGCTGTTGCGGTGTTCCAGGGGATGGCAGACCCTGAAATGTGCATCCCATATATGCGCGAGAGAGCCGAATCGGTGGCTAACCTTTTTGTCGCGTCTACTCCCAATGCCATAATCGTGATAGATGAAAATGAGACTATTCGAGATCTTAATGCTGCTGCAGAGGGAATGTTCAAGCGAAAGAAAGACGAGGTAATAGGGAAGACTCTTTCTACTATCATGGAACCCGGATACTTTAGGAAGGCGCTCCAAGAGAAGACCATCGTGCAAGGAGAGGTCTGCTATCTTGATATGGATCTCGTCACTTACCAGACCATATTCTACGAGCCCGGTGAGAGATTGGCAATGGGTATCATATCCGACATAACTGAAGAGAGAAGACGTGAGAGACACTTACTTGAGATACGTGAGCAGACTCTGGAGAAGGCACAAGGGGTCATAAACAAGCAGATGGAAGTTGCACAGAAAATAGCAGGATTGCTCGGTGAGACCACTGCTGAAACCAAGGTGCTCCTTACGAAGCTAATGAATACCTTCAAGAATGAGGGGGAAGATGATGGAACGTCTTCACGTTGAAGTAGAGCAACGCCGGCTAAACAAGTATGGCGAAGAGCTGTGCGGAGACAGCGTGGAGGTGGAAACCGGCCCCGGCTCCACTATAGTGGTGCTCTCAGACGGATTGGGAAGCGGAGTTAAGGCGAATATCCTCTCATCGCTGACTGCAAGAATGGCTGTTACTATGCTAAAGGGAGGGCTGGCCCTGGATGAGGTTGTGGAGACCTTAGCTCACACTTTGCCTGTATGTGAGAAAAGACAACTTGCCTACTCGACATTCAGTATCCTCCAGATTTTCGACGACGGAAATGTCTATCTTGCTGAATATGACAGCCCTCCCGCGTTTATCGGGCGTGGCAGCAGGCTCCGAATTGTGCCGAGGTCAGAGCGAACAACGGGGGACCGAGCCATCAAGGAGGCCTTCTTTCCCGTTGAGGACGGGGACTGGATTGTGCTGGCAAGTGATGGGGTTCTTCATGCCGGTATTGGGGGACTATGGAATATCGGGTGGGGATGGGACAGAGTCGGTGACTATATCTGCTCCACCGCAGCTCGAACTAGGCTGGCGTCTGAGCTTGCAGAAGAGCTTGTCGAAGTCACCGGCAAGTTGTACGCGTACAAGCCCGGAGACGATGCTACGGTGGTGGCTGTGCGGATCAGGCGTCCACGTTATCTCACCATGCTGGTAGGTCCTCCCGTGAACCCTGAAGATGACAGTGAGGTTGTGAGGAAACTGTTGGCTGCTCCCGGGAAGAAGGTGGCTTGCGGCGGGACTACCGGCAATATAGTTGCGCGGGTCCTCGATAGGCCCATAACTGTAGACTTGACCCCGTGTGACAAGAGAATTCCTCCCATTGGCAAGTTAGAGGGGATAGATCTGGTTACCGAAGGAATGCTGACACTTTCATATACCCTGGAGAAGCTGGAGCAAGGCGTGAAGTTAATGGATGCTGCCGTAAAGAGTGACGGTTCAAGTCGTCTGACAGCGCTTCTTCTTGAAGCTGACTGCATTCACATAATTGTGGGGAGAGCTATAAACCCTGCGCACCAAAGCCCTGACGTTCCCAGGAGTCTTGCCTTGAAACACAAGATCGTCGACGGATTGGTACAGATTTTACGTGGTATGGGAAAGACGGTCAAAGTCGAGTACTATTAGCCCTGGATGACAATGCTGCCTACCCCGCCTTTCACCTCGAGCTCGACTCGGTTTTCGGCTGTATCAAAGTCAGGTGAGATGTACTCATTGTTGACACGTAGGTAGTTTCCGTATACCTGAACCGACCCTATTCCCGTTTTTGTGCGTATGTGTGCTGCGACTCCTTTAGGGACATGAATAACGGTTTCGCCGACACCTCCTGAAAGTGTAACCTTTGCATTGCCGGTTGCAGGCAACGTCAAATTCGTTTTCCCCACACCTGTCTCAATTTTAATATAAGTTGCCATAATACGCTCGAGGTTAATACTGGCTTCCCCGACCCCGGTGCGGATATCCAGGTTTATCGGTATTGTTTCAGTAAGCGCGAGATCCCATGTCCTTGCAGGCTGCTTGCCTATACCAAAGAAACGGCGATCAAGGATGTTCCTGCTTTCAGTCGCTAACAAAAGGCGTGCTTTGTTTTCCGTTATTTTAAAATCCTGTGTCAGCCATTCTCCTGCTGTCGTGTCTACCGTCCCGCTGATAAGATCGGATGAATTCGCAAGCGAACCTAGATACAGGGCACCGACGCCCATTTTGATTTCTATGTCCGCGCTTGTTGCCCCGGAGAGAGGCTTCTGTATCTTCGTGCGGGTAGTAGCCCATCTTGCAGTTGGATGACGCAACGCCAATCCTGACCCTACGATAATTACGAGAATAATAATTACAATGAGAGATATCGATACGGATCCTCGTCCCAGTATCAATTCAAGCCCCAGTGCAATGAGAATGAGCGGCCAAAATCTTATAATGGCTGTCCGGACACTCCAGTTCATCAAGCCCAGGTTGTTGAGGAGGAGCAAAACGCCAAGGAGTATTAAGACTGCCGGGAGCACCACGCTTCTTCTCGGGTTCCTCTTTTCTCCGTTGCGGTTGAGATTGGCCATGGTCTATTCTCCTCTTTTATTGGTACGCTGTCCCTTGAGCAACAGTACGCCGACGATGATGAGGATAATCGGCATCAGCGTGCCTGCATTGAGCCAGCGAAGCCAAGAGATATTAAGGGTACGCGACAGAAAAACCACCCCTAGTCCGATTAGGAAAATCCCCAAGACTACATTGGCAGTAGGCCCTTGAGACTGCTTGAGGCACGGGCTGATGGATTCTGCTGCTTCCTGGGCCCTATCCCTGATTTCTTCTGCGCCTTCGCGTATGACCTCAGCAGTCGAGGTTTCGCCCATGTCCGGATACGGCATGATTATCCAAAGGATTAGGTAGGCAGCTATGCCGATACCCGAATACAAGCCTAACAGTACGAAACCAAGACGCACAATAGTCGGATCCACTTCAAGGTATTCCGCAAGTCCCCCACACACCCCGCCTATCATGGAGCTGGTTCGACTTCGGTAAAGTTTCTTCACAGTGTTCACCTCACTTGCGAATAAAACGCGCACTTTCCACCCGTATTCCGGTCAATATCCCTTATCCGGCTGATTACAGTGAGAATCGAGCAATAAATACATTATATCTCAATGGGACTCTGAAACAAGGGACTACTCCGCAATACGGTAATTACAATAGCCGGATCAAAGCGACAGATCCATAACACCTGTATTCTAAGGGCAAGTTACGACCTAATGGCACTTTCTCTTGCGGCTTCCTCCGCCTTTTTTTTCATCTCATTCTGTGCCCTGATTTCTTCTAAGATTTCGCTTGCCGTATGAAAAGAGTAGCCCTGGGATTGCAGGGTTTCAATTATCTCAGGGAGAGCCTCTACTGAGCCGGTAAGATCCTCGTCAGGTCCGCCTGAGGAATGATGAAGGACGATGACACCCCTTTCCACTCTCGGGATTACGTTTTGTATGACTTCCTCCTTGGAAAGACCCCACCAATCCAGTGAGTCCACCGTCCATAGGACGATATTGTAGCCTTCATCGCCGATAGCCTTTACCGCAGGCGGGTCCAGCGCCCCATATGGCGGACGCACTACCAACACATCTTCCCCCGTGATGTCTGAGAAGACTTTCCTGGCTTTTCCTAAGTCGAGAAGGATTTGCCAGGGTGCCATTCGCGAGAGGTTCGAGTGATAATACGTATGGTTACCGATTTCGTGTCCTTCTCTGTGAATCCTCTGTACGATGTCCCGGTGTTTTTCCGCTGCGTTTCCTATCAAGAAGAAGGTGGCGCGCACGTTGTACTTGGCCAGGACATCAAGGATTCTTGGAGTATAAACATCGTCAGGACCGTCATCAAAGGTCAAAGCAATTTTCTTCGTTTCCGGACTCCACTGTCTTACAACAATGTCCGGAAAAAGGCTCACTAAGTCTATGGACTCCGGAGTCCTGCTCTGTCTTTCAGAGCCGTCTGTGTATCGGGGCAAGGCAACTTCCCCTAACCATTTCGATTGTAAGAGACTGTCCACTGCCTGAGGCCTTACGATCACTACCATAAGCGAAATCAGAATCCCTATGGTAATATGAAGCAATGTTCTGTGTTTCAAGAAGGTTCCCCCAAAATCTCTGTATTGTCTGTTCGTCCTTAGCTTGCTCCCGTTTTTTAGAAGCAATTCTCTCCCGCTTGGAGACGACAATTCTTAGGTTGTGGAGTTCGGTTCACACAATATCGTGCCGTTTCCGCAACACTCGCGTTGAATTCAAGATAGCAAGCAACGCGACGCCGACATCTGCAAACACCGCCTCCCACATAGTCACTGTCCCCAGTATGCCGGTGATTATGAAAACGCCCTTCACTATCAGGGCAATGGCTATGTTTTGGAGCACAATCCTTCTTGTGTGATAGGCTATTCGGACTGCGGTTCCAAGCTTATAAGGTTGATCGTCCATTATTACCACATCAGCCGCTTCCACTGCCGCATCGCTTCCCAAGGCGCCCATGGCGACTCCTACATCGGCTCTCATAATCACAGGCGCGTCGTTTATCCCGTCGCCTACAAAGGCAAGCCGGTTTCTGCCTCGTTTTGGAAGCGCTCGGGAAAGCTCCTCTACCTTTTGGACTTTGTCCTCAGGCAAGAGGTTGGCAAAGACAACATCCATCCCTGTCTGATTTGCCACATCCTCTGCCACTGACTTATCATCACCTGTGAGCATAACTGCGGTCTCAACTCCGAGGGCTTTCAGTTCTTCCACTGCTTTTCTTGCATCCGGTTTTATCTCATCTGAGATTATGATATGGCCTGCAAAGACCCTGTCTACTGCCACATACAC
>JAKPFY010000315.1 GCA_029551185.1 Bacillota bacterium | reverse complement strand
AGCACAAATTCAAACCAAACCAAAGGCTCGGAATACGTATATGAAAGCCCGACAGACTCCTTCTTCGCCCCATAGTCTGAGACAACTTCAGCCAATGCCGCCGGGGTCATGCTGTAGGTGTCTGCGTCAGCTTGGGAGATGTGCCAGTTTTGACAGAATCCGCACGAAAGATTGCACCCTAACGTCCCGACTGAGAGAATATCAGAGCCCGGGCAGAAATGGTACAAAGGCTTCTTCTCAATAGGGTCCAGCGCGAGAGACGTTATTTCGCCATAGTTCAGAGAAACGAGTTCGCCTGCTATGTTCTTTCTGGCTCGGCACACCCCTGCCTTACCCGGCTTTATGTTGCAGTAATTTGGACAGAGAAGACACAGGACAACCTTATCAGACTTGGCCTCCCAGTACAACGCCTTCCTCATCAAGTGTACCTCTTGACTTCAAATCTCTCGATTTCCACATCTTCATTCTGACCTATGCCGGCCTTGCGCTTTGCTATAGCCACCTGCTCATAAGGAGTGTCCACTCCTTCGATATCCGGCAGAAGCAGTCCGCGCTTTCGTCCTTTACGGACTATAACGCCGTAGATTTTCGGATCCAGTTCATCAAGGCTCAGAACACGCTGACCAGGCATTAAAACATCCACAGAATAACAAAGACTATCCAGTTCATCTTCTCTGACAGGGTGGAACCTGGGGTCTGCTGTTGCAGCTGCGATAGCGTTCCTGATGATCTCATTGGCGATACTCCCCGTAGTTGACTCTATAGTTCCTATGCAGCCTCTTAGCTCGCCATTAATCTTTAAAGTACAGAACACTCCTGCCTGTTCCCGGAATTCCTGAGGGACATCTTCCGGAGGGTTTATCCTCTTTCCATGTTTGATGTACGCTTCAACTGCAGCGCGAGCCAGCTTTACCGGAAAGCTTTCACCGGATGGACACTCCCCGGAACAGCAACCGCCTGGTGAATCTATCTCCGGACCGAAAACGACGCACCCGTAACCCACTCCAAATGGACCTTCGTATGACAATACCCAAGACCGGACTTCATCACCCGAGAGAGCGCCAAGGGCAGTCACCACCGGACGGTAACCGCATTCACCGGCCTCATCCAGTAAAGAATCGTCCAAGGACAGAATCCCTTCGACATCCATATCTCTCAAAAACCCAATAAGCTTCTCGTCGAATTCCCTGCCACGCCTGCTATAGCCTGCAGGCGCCTCACGAGTCAGACGGTGTGACAAGTCCCCACTGGCAATGAGGACAGCCCTCCTTTCCAACCTCCGGGCTGCCTTGTCTATAGCCTGTCCGAAAGCATAAAGCACATCACGGGGCAATAAAGCCGTACCCATCACAACTATAGGAACATCCTGCCCCACCTCTTGACTGATAAAATGCATAGGGACAAGAACCCCATGATCTAACCCTTGAAGCCTTCTATGCCTGTCTTTGCTCTTTGAATCAAGCTTATACGTTCTTACCCCGATTTTGGTAGCCTCGTCCATAATAGCAGAGACAAGTTCAGTATCATTCTTAAAAGAATATCCGACATGAGGCACGCCAAACCCGGAAAAATCCCCGCTCAGCCGATCATCGGCCAAAACCGCTATAACGTCACGGAATAAAGGCGCATGGGGACTAATGACTATAATCACATCGGGTTTGGCTTGACTTACAAAGCGAGCTATCTTGCCCATGGCTTCCTGCGTGGCTTTGACAATATCGATATCCCTTTTCCCTATCTCAGGGATGAGAAGGGGAGGATGAGGCGCAAGAGCGCATAGCACTACACCTGTTTGTTTCATAATGCCGCACCTCGACTTTCCTTGCATAAACAGGGGTTTTCTCAGTAGTAGGATAATCCCTAAGATGCTAAGATATTCTAGCAAGCCGGCTGATTTTCCTCTTTACCCCATCTTAGAATTGCCTAAACTCTATAATATCAAAATTGGGAGAAAGAGGCTCATCAAGGAAGATGTGGCCTGCGATAGTGGAGGATACAAGACCTTCAATAAGAATCTGGACTGCCTTGATTCCGGCGACATCTGTCAAGGTATTTACGATGGAGTACACGGTTAACTCCTCAGCCCTGCTCCCTCCCCAATGGTTCTCCATGAGTTCCTTGCTAAAGTCTACGTAAGCTATATTATCTATTATCTTAAGCGACCTAAGATATGTGCCTCTCGGCAAGGTCGGACACAGCACGCTTCCGCGCGAAGGCCCTTTTATGAGTTCTTGCACAATCCTTGAGGCACGCAAATCCCAATTGCTCTCTGCTTCTATACCGGGGATTTTACGAACTTCAGGCATGAGGTCATCATCGAAATTAGTCGGCCCTGCAAAATACAGGGCAACTTCATCCACATCTAAATTCAAAGCAGCCTTAGCTCTTGAATACAGTGAAGCATCATTTTGGATATCCATGGATTCCCTTGGCAAATCAGAGGTTGGCCTGGATTCATCGGCCTCCTTTTGCCTGCCTTTTTTATAGGAATCCACCAGATAATTGACAGTCCCATAGAAAACAGCTTCAGCCACCTGCCTCCTATAATCCCCTTGAGCGAGCAAGGCCTCTTCCCGTGGATTCGACAGGAAACCCACTTCTACAAGAACTGCAGGAACTGTCGAATTGCGTAGCACAAAGTAATCATCACAGGCTTTCGCTTTTCGAAGATTGGGACCGAGACGGCTTACGAGTTCCTTCTGTATAGCTACGGCAAGCGCCTTAGCCTCATCTGACTTGCTATAGTAAAAAGTCTGGGCGCCGGACCAGACTTGCTCAGGAAAACTGTTTGCGTGAATACTGATGTAAAGGTCTGCATTATGGTGAGATGCAAGCTTAACGCGGCTTTCCAAATCAAGCCTCTTCCGGTTTGCATTGGAATAGCCTTCGGACTCGACGAGATCATTATCCGTACTACGAGTTAACACTGTATAGACAGCAGCTCGGTTAAATAAGTCTGCCAAACGCAAGCCTATATCCAGAACCACTTCCTTCTCCAGAAGTCCCGAGCGTCCGCAGGCGCCTGCATCATCTCCGCCGTGACCGGGATCGATAATAATCGTCTTGCCACATACTGCTTCTGAAAGAGGGGCATTGACCTTCACTGATACATAAGTGAGAACAAGGAGAAATGCAATGACTGTTCCGATAGTTGCCAGAGCAACAATCCAAGCCCTGTCGGTCCACACAATAATAATCGGCGACTTCAATAGGAATTCACCCTCCGGAGCGCGCCGCATAAAGAGAAACAAAGCTTTTTTCAGGCGAGCAACTCCTATAACATAGTTATGCGCGCGCTGCCTAGCAAAGACCGCCAATAGAAGCAGAGCCTTCCATAACCCGATAGCCACCGCCTTTTTCTATTTCTTCCGC
>JAKPFY010000298.1 GCA_029551185.1 Bacillota bacterium | reverse complement strand
GCGGGGTAGACCAAATGCGCCTACCAGACAGACGCCCAAGCTCGGGTGGATCCCCGCGCATGCGGGGTAGACTGCCTTATGTGCATCCAACTCGCTTACTACCTGGGTGGATCCCCGCGCATGCGGGGTAGACTTCTCCTTTTGCCCAATGAAGATGGCATAATCTGGTGGATCCCCGCGCATGCGGGGTAGACTCTAGACAAATGGAAAGACGGTGATATAATAATAAGGTACGGTATAGTGAAGCATGGTTAAAGCGGATACGGTTCCAGGATTGTATTCAGTTTTCAAGGTTCAAATGTTTATAGATACCGCTTGGTTAGAACAAGTCCGTCTACTTCTACCAACTCTACAGGGGGAACACCCAGCGCTTTAACTGCTTGTCCGCCGGGCATGGTGTGTTCTGACCACACCATCACGATGCTCGCGTTTTCTTCAAAGACGAACCAGTCTTCTAAGACATTCCAAATACGCTCACGTACTGCGGGAGAGTGTCTGGGAGCAGTATATACACCCGGCGCCAACTCCAGCATAGATGAAGCGAGAAAGCCGCGAATTCTGTCTGACACGTTACGCGTCACGATCACTGTCATCTACTGTCAAAAGCTCCTTTATCCGTTCGATCATAGACGGAATCAACTTGTGTTTCCTGAACCAGCGGGCGGCTTCAAACCGTAGTTCGCGCTCCAACTTCAACAAAGGGTTTTTCTCCACTCTAGCGGCTACAGAAAATGCAAGAGGGAGTGTCACTTCGGTCCGCCAAAGATCTGCAATATCCAGTGTAAATGCATTGCTGGAGTCTTCATGGATGAATCCAAGAGGAGGCAGAGCACCTACTGCTGCAACAGCAATATCTGCCGCTGCCTCAACAAATGTTGCAGCGTGATTAATGGCTTGGTTAGGAAGATCAGCAGCTAATGGATTTTGACGGTCATAACGACGACCTTTCCATGTTACTCCGTACTTTTGGGCGATTATCTCGTACAGCCTCTTGAGTCTTCCCCCTTCCATACCGCGCAAAGCGCTTATGTTTCGGTGAGGTAGAACCTCACCGAAACGAATAGCGTACATACGACGGGCAACGAACAAACGTGAGTCCTCATCAGCCCATAAGCGAGCATGTGCACGGGCAACGTCTGAACGCCCCTGGCCCATAGGCGGTGCCGTATAAAACTTTACACCGCCTTCGCCAACTGCCGCAAGTAAAGTCCCGTGACGTGCAAGAATACGCAGTACATCATGGGTTATGGATGTGCCGGGACCGGCTAAGATCATTGATACAGACTGATACGGAATCGCATAATCTCCTGCATCAAAATCTTCACCACCGGCGGTCTGAAAACGTAGTGTTCCCTCTGAAACGTATAGCCTTCCCTTGGAAAGCCACAGCAAGCCGTGGCGTTCCACATGAGGAATCCGTGAACCCGCCAACCCGAGTCGCCCAGGAATCAGGAACGACTTGCTCATGACACCGGTTTCAGCAGGAGCATGCCGTAACCGAAGGACCGGTGACGGCCAACTCCTTGAGAAAGTAGTAGATTAAACGCATCTGGCTGGTAAATCATGAGCTGACCGGTGACAAGTACATGTGGACGTCTGAGATTGGGTCGAATTCGTTTGCCATTTTTCTTTTGAGTCTGACGGGTTGTACGGACTAAGCGGAAACCTGACATCTCGATTTTCGTAACGGTACAAGCACTCCCTCTCTCCATTCGCTCCCGCACCCAGTCAAGGTAAACGGTTTCTCGATTTAGGTTCTCGTTTTCGCCGGAGTCGGCTGCTATCAAAAACAGGTCTTTCTCCACTCCTGTTGATGCCTTACGTCCTACCGGGGAGACAAGCAACTCGAAACCAAGCCTCCTACCTGAATTGAAGGCAGGCATGGGTCGACTGTTGATCATGTGACTAGGCTCCGAAGTTACCACAAAGACGCTTGGATCAGCAAATTCCTCCAGCATCTTCCGCAACGCTTGAGCATCGTGGCATGAGTAACCGAGGATACGAGGAGGTCGGCGTCGACCGCCAAACAACCGCCACGGCTTCGGTGCCATGTCACCGAAGGCTGCTGCCATCCAAGCGTGAATACCATAGCCCAGGTCATCATCTTGGATGCAAAATCCCTGGTCTGAAATGTATCGAAGAAGTGCTTCAAGGTCAGGACGGAGTTCAATCATGTGTAGCATCGATCTGGCTTTCCCTCCTTACCTATGGCTTTACCTGCAACATCCCCTCTGCCTGCCACCGAGAACCTGCATGGATACTGTTAAACCAGTCCTTCAGGTCAAACACTCGACGGACTGAGTCGCGGTCAGTAGCTCCTAGTTCTGCCGGCCAGCAGGCAACCACAGAGCACTCTCCGGTCTGTTTCCTACCCTGTCTATCCCAGGCAGGAACTTGTCTTAGGATCTCGAGGAGATTCTCTCCGTCTACTATCGGTGTTTCCGGATCAAGCAGAGGTCTGGCAGGTAAGCATGTCTTGCGTCCGATGAATAACGGACGTACGGGATGGCTCAAAGCATCATAGACTGTGTCAAGGTTAGGTGAATCATCACCCTTTAACGCAAGAGCCACAGTCATAAGACCGTCAATCCAGTAGTGACGATACCTTTGATGTGTGCCTCCTCGCGTGCCTTTTGCGCCGCGCCGGCGTTCCGGCTTTCCCCGTGTTGTCCAGCCCGTCTCCTTCATTTTGGGCTGACTCAGATCTACAGTGTGATAATCGACCATTCGCTCAGGTCGTGCGTCCCAGCGTGCCGCAAAATCTAAACGGTTCTGTAGTTTCTGGATGCGTTCAAACTCCCTGTGCTCCCACCCGAGCGCATTAGCAATCAACCCAGTTAGCATCGCTAAGCCTGGAAACTGTTGAATGTAGCCATGTTGATCTACCATTACAGATCCAAAACTAATCATCGGAGCATCCAGTCGTATAATCAGCGCTTTCATGATCGATCTCCTTCACTATCAAACAGTACCTTAAGAGCTCCTTCCACAGCGCTTTTCAAGGGCATAACCGACTCCTCATCCCGCTTCCAACTGTGTACTGAAGAGATGAACCGCTTTTCACCTGCGTTGCCGTACATTCTTTCCAGAGCAGTCAAATAGTCTGCCATCTTGTCTATGGATTGCTTCATTGGGTGTCCGTTATAAGCGTTGAGGTCTACCGGATCGAGAAAGGCATTGGCAAGACTTCGTGGCTGGGCTTGTCCGACTTCCAGCATGACAAATTCTGCACGGGCATAGGGTGCAGTTGCTCCGAGCTTAGCGCCTGGTGAGACCTGAGTTGCTCCTTGAATAAGCAAGTCAAGCAAGGTAGAAGCATCGTGAGGATCTTCCTTTCTCCATTGATTGCGGTCACATCCAGTCAGGTTAGATATAAGCAAAGGTACGTCTGCGACGATGTATCCATAGAAAATCCCTGAGCCAAGCTCCATGTCACCTGCGTGAGCAGCTCCGGTTTCTTCGTCCATAAGCAGGTCATCCACAACTGTGAAGAAATCTACTTCAGTATCAATTGCGTGTGTAGTAAAGGCATGGGCTACATGGATGGGAGCGTCTACCCGAGAAAGGATGTCAGAAGTAACAAAGCGTCCAAACAGTGCGCCTTCTATACCTACAAAAGGGTCTGGAATACCGCTTTGTTGTAAGAGTGCCCGAAAATTGTCTTTTGCCTCTTTGATACGTGCGTCTATAAAAGCTGTAGCCTCATTTTCCTGTTGATATGCCTCTAAGAGGAGTTTAACAAAGAAATCCGCCTCAGGTTTTCCGAATAGGACCGGCTGTTTCATTGCAAGGTTCTTATCCAGTGCTTCCTTTTCGCCTGCGGCTGTTAGGATGTTTTTCGCCAGGTAAGAAATGAGGTTATGCGCATTCTCTTCGTCCATTCCCATGTCTATCAGGCGTCGCTTAAGTTCACGAGCAAAGAAGTGACGGGAACGTAGAGCGGTTGGCAGAGACGTCTGTGTCCTTATCCATTCAGTCCACCTACGTTTTTGGGCCTGGCTTGACACACGTAGACGTTCTGAGCCACCGAACCTGATGCGCTTGGCAAGGCCTGCATCGTCACGATTCAGCAAGCTGGCATGGTGGCTTGTGAGAAAGTGAACCTGTAGAAACACCCTTATCACCTCATTCTGTTTCTCTTTTGGATCCGTAATAATCCTTAGCGATCTGTTCGCGAACCGCCATAAGCTTTTCGTCATCCTGGGTTAGCAAAAGCCTGGCAGCGTGAACCCAGTTGAAGGGTGAAGACTTTGAACCTAAAAAGCGTGCAACCCGTAACACCAGGATACGCCGAACATCTCCCACCGCACTGTCGCTTAGCAACCGCTCCAACCTCGCCTCGGAGTAATTCTTCTCGGCTAATACTCTTCCAAGGCTGGATTTAGGATCATGAGCATTCGGGCTCATTATGGAAATGCCTGCCATGAGGGTCATCCAGTCCTTTTGACTTTCTTTGCTGTGATCCCAGCCGTCCGGAAGGTGACTGAGGGCGAAGCGATAGAAAGCCAGTGGCGGTGGCTGTCTTGGGGTCATTCTACGTAGCGCTGCCCGCTCACCTGTGGGGAAACGGTCACTGCTGATGACCCCTGCAATAGTCCCAATTACACTACTAAGCGATTGGCTTTGCATGCTCTACCTCCTTCGATTGCGGAAAGTTCTTGCGTAAAAGGCCTCTGAAAACAAGTTCTGTACGAGAACGAGAACGGAACCGTCTTCCTGAATGCTGAGGCATGGTGTCCTTGGCTTCGTTTAATACCTCCACAGCGAATCCCTTGAGTCGTTCTGCCCAGTCTTTTAAAGCAGCCTCTTGATCAATCGGTTCGGGAACTGACCAGAGCCAAGGGAAGTACTCGCCTGACCAGAAAGCATTAAATCTCTTTGAAAGGCGGGACCACCATGCATTGACAGTTGCACGATCATAGTTGATCCCTTCACCTCCCCCCTGGAGGAAGGTAAATACAGCAGGTTTCAGAACTCTGTGTTCCATTCTGCCTGCGAATTCAATCGCACTTCTGCTTAGCTGGGAGAGGGGCTCTCTTTCTTCCTTGGAGCCAAACAAGACAGGTTGTTTTTCCGGCGGGATAGCAACCTGCTGCTCATGAAAGCCTTCCGTTTTTCCTTGCCCTCGAACTAAGACGGACACTGTCATCCATAGCATACGCCCTTGCCATGTTGGAAGAGGCTTCTGTAGGGCAGTCAGTCTTAGTTTATCTTCGAAAACGATACGACGTAGTTTTTCTGGAGTAAGTCCTTGTTCAGAAAACGTGAGAGCCTGGGTGTCTTTGGATTTGGACTTCCCGGTATCTAAGTCAATAGGCATCCATGCATCACCTACGACCCCGTTGAGTTCTTTAGCAGCGATGCGCATGCATTCCGATCGGACCTCAAATGCGTAAATACAAGCCTCCTCTTTTCTCAAGCGAATGCGTCTACAAATCTCTATGTATAAAGGATCCAATCGAGAAAGCGAGAGTGATGTGTTACCATCCCATATCTCGAGCCAGACAAGGACTAGACCTCGTGGGTCAAAACCATAGGTCTCAGCGAGAACGTTTTGGCGATGAGCAAGCAATCTTACAACAGCGTCCTGCCATCGGATTCCCGGGCGCGGACTTCGAATCAGCTCTACTATAGGCCTGTTACCGTACCCGCTGTTCATCCTCGAAATCCCATGCTTCCCACTTCCGTAGTAACCACTCATAGTCTGTACGCTAACTAACGTGTAGAACCAGTTATCTGGGGTCGATCTAATAGCTGTAGCTCGTTTCACATCATGATTCTTGGATGTAACCAGGAGATCCATTGCATCAGAGGCTTGAGCAAACACGTTGTCGTTGCCAAGCGGTTTAAGCCTAGCATGGTCTTCAGGGGGTATCGGTGGCTGCATAAAGGCGGGTCGGGTAAAGTCGTTTACGATTAAGCTCCAAGCGTCGTCTCCTATTCCTTGCGTCAGGTCTCTCATCCCTTGCCGCCAGAACTCCTCACTTTGAACAGGATCTGCCAGGTTCTGTCGAGCGAGAATTGCGCCTGCCAAGTATGACAGAAAAACGTGAAAAGCATCTTCCTGATGGCGTTGGATTCCTTCGTAATGGTGGATTTCATCTCGTCCTAGCAGAGACATGAGTTCAGGCAGATTCATGTGTCTTGTCCCTTGATCGGTTACGACTCTCAGGATAGGTTCAGTTAACAGGTTCCATTCTCTCTCAGGCTTACTTCTTGTCATTCTTTCACCTCCAATCCGTAGCGGCTATATTGATAAAAGCGATCACCGCATTTCAGAGTAGTGATACCGTTGTGTTCTTCTTGTACAGCAATAACCTCTGCCGGTTCGTTGGGTGCCATGTGTCCCGGAATCACAAGTTTATCAATGATTTGGCCGAAAGGACTTTGAAATGGGCGATCAACTTTAAACTCTAGACTGTCAGCACCAAGGCGCACAGTGACTTTACCCCCTAGTTCGTTAAACTGACACACGCCAAAGGGTTGGTTGTATATCGCAACAGCATGACTGGCTGCAATGGCTCGAGCAAGGTCACCCCCTTCAATAACGTCCCGGTGCTTGCTCCAATTGCCATGAGTCAGGGTTTCCAGTCTTTCCGGATGAGTTGCCATCTCTACCAGGAAGCGATTGTCTTCTGGAATGGACACCTCGGGGTGTTCAACCAATACCTGACGGGTCAGTTCCAGAATGCGTAAGTCTTCATAGACACTTCCGTAGCCAATGCTCTTGTAGGCACCTGCTACGTTCCCTCTTTTGTCAAGGGCAGCTTCAAGACCGCCTTCCGGCACCAGTACCAAACAGGTAGCTGCCTGGAATTGTTCGGGACGTACGCGATCATGGCGGTGTAATCGTCCAACACGCTGTAGCAGAACATCTGCAGGCGCCAGGTCGGTAATCATGAGGTCGGCATCGATATCAAGGCTTTGCTCAAGCGTCTGAGTGCCGACGAGAAGGAGCGGGCCCGGTGGACTTCCTTTACCGAGACGTTGGCTTATGTGTTTGTCAAGGTGGTTTCGATCGTTTGGTGCGAAGCGTCCGTGGTGAGGACAGATGACGTTATTTAGGTTGAATAAGTAGTTGGGGCTTACAGCAGGGTGTTCCTCCAGTTTGCGAAGGAATGCATTTGCTCGTCCCACTGTGTTTAGGATAATTAGCACCCTAGCTTCTGACTTCAAAGCACAAACCACGGTATCGATAATCTCTTCAGGTTTGAATGCGTAGGGAAGGAGCTCAAAGCGCACGTTTTTGGTTCGTTGGATCGCTGCACCGGTTGAGCAGGGGATGCCATCAGCAAGAGTAATGGCCGGGTAAGGAGCCGCTATGGCCTGTTCCAACGAAGGGACGGGATTCGTTTTCACAGTCCGGGAGTGGCCGTGAAGAGCAATACTTGCATAAGCAGTGCGAGCACGCGAGCCCAATGTAGCAGAAAGCAGCATGGTTCGGCCTCCTACGCTTAAGTGGTGTTCCAACAGGGATTCAAGAAGGCGAGACATGTAAGAATCAGAAGCATGAACTTCGTCAACCACTAGTAAGCTCCTATCAAGACATACGGAGCGAAGGTGTGCATGTGATGTCTGCACCGCCGATAGTAGGGCTTGATCGATGGTACCAACCGCCACCGTTGCAGCAAGAAATCTCTTGGGACGCTCAGCTGCCCACCGGCGTTCGCGGTAGCGCAGTGTTCCATCATCTTGCCAGCGGTTGGCTTCATCTTCTTCCGGAAGGGTCTGTTCAGGTGCTATGCCATCTACTTGGGCGTATCCTGGCACAGCCAGAACTGTAACCGGTCGATTGTCCGGATCGGGAAACCAGCGTCTTGTGGTGTTATCAACTCGAATGTACAGTTCTCGAGCTGCTACGCGACTTGGCAGAGCAAAGTACAACCCATCGACTTTGCCGGCAACGAAAAGATCAAAAAACCAGTTGAGTGCAGCTTCCGTCTTTCCCGAGCCTGTCTCTGATTCAGCGATTACGAGCCTTGTATTGTCATCATGTGGGTCAAGCTCATGGACTGCTTGCTGGAGCGGCAGAGGGGTAAACCCAAAACGGTCCTTGAAATCTCGGAATTGCTCAGGTTTTTTCGAGTCAAGAAATGTGCGGACTGTGGATACATCAAGTCCTACTGCGCTTAGAAGGGAGCGGGTGATTCTTCTGCCATGTTCGAGCCTTGCCGAAAAAGACACGTTCTCGACGGGAAACCAGTATTGGTGGGAACCCAGCCAATCTGCAAGCATCACGAGCCCGGCAAAGCGATGATGGAAGGAAGGATCCTTCGGTAACGGTAACCCTCCAGGCTCGAACGCTTTTGGGAATGCTTCTCGTGCTCCTTCCGTGATCTTTCTAATGGCGGTCATCGGATCCCATTGGCCTTGAGGGCGCCACCATTTGTTTTTTGCCTCGAAATAGGTGCCGCTTCTTTCTCCGCGGAACCTTAAGGGTTTTCCGTGATGAGAAAGGGATGCAAGCAAGTAGCTATAGGCAGCCGAACCGTCAGGAAACCAAGTGGCAAGTTCTTGTGGAAGCGCTTGTATAAAGGCTTCGTTCAAATCTTCATCCCAAGCCTCGAAATCCAAAAGAGGCGCTAATTCCTTGATATGTCCTGCCTGTATAGCCTGCTTGTCAAAGACTTTCAGTTGAAAACCTAGGTTGGCTTTGCCTACGTCATGAAACATAGCTAGGACTGCTAGGCGATCCAGTTGCTGACTAGTGAGGTCGGTGTTGCTTGAACAGTTGAGGGAACGGCGAATAGCGTTCAGATTACAGAGTTCACGAAAGACAAGTGCAACGTCTAGACAGTGGAGAGTGAGGGGTAGGCAGCGGCGGCTTTCAGTGACGAACTTACCCCAGAAGACACAATCCATGTCTCTTTCCATGGTTATTCATACTCCCTCGCTATAGGTATTCAAAAACCAAAAAAAAGAAGTATTTAGGTATCGTAAGAAACCAAGCATATATCTTAACGTATGTTTTAACGTATATCTAAACGTATATATCTTAAGGTAGAGCAATCCCGGTCGGGACCAAAAGTCTTCCTTTCCTTCCTAATATTCGACATCATGGCATTAGTTCCCTCCTTTGTGGGTAAGTCAAAATATCTCTACTACAAGAGGTGGATTGCGTTGTGTCAATTGATCGAGTCGGTAATCGGCCCTACTGGAGAGCCACTCAGGCGACTCTCATAGCCTTTTCGGCACTGATTGGCTGTTTTTGTGAGCCAGTTGGAAGGATTCGATAGCATTTCAATAGTGGTTTGGCTCTTGTAATGAACCGATCGGAGTAGTCTTGCGGCTTTGATTGAGCGGATTGGTTTACGTAACGAGCCAATGAAAGCGGTCTAAAGGTTTCTCAGCAAGCAAATGGCTCGTCAAAAGAACCGTTTAGGCCGGTTTCGGGCCTGTTTGAGAGTCTACCGCGTTCGAATGGTTTGCACCATGAGCCATTTCGGCCCGTTTTCGGCACTTATGATTGCTGAATGGCTTCCACCGTAAGCCAATCGTAGGGGTATTACTCTGATACTATTCTGTTCGTGTAGCGGTATGGCTCATGTGAGGAGCCAATCTAGGCGGTTTGAAGGGCTTTCGGCGGTGGAATGGCTTACGACGTGAGCCATTTATGCTAGTTCCGGTGCTGTTTGGTGGAAGAATGGCTCACTCAGAGAGCCGGTTCCGGCGATCCGTGGACGTTCATGGGACGTTTATGCATCCAAATGGCTCATACAGTAAGCCAAGTAAGGTGATTTGGGCTCATTTTGACAGTGCCATGGCTCTTCTCATGAGCCATTTGTGCTCCTTTTCGCGTTTCATGGCTGAAGGATGGCTCATGTGGAGAGGCAATGAGGTTCGTTTAGAGAGCCTTTGGCGGGAGGTTGGCTCATCTTGTGAGCCGAACAACGAGTTTCGAGAGCTTTTGTGACTCGGAATGGCTTATGTGATAAGCCATTCCGAGCCTTTTGGCGGTTTTTCAGGTACGATTCGGCTCATTATGAGAGCCATTTACGCCTCCTGACGCATCATTGCACTGAAGGATGGCTCACGTGGTGAACCAAGCAAAGCGGCCGGGAAGCTTTTCAGGGACTTATTGGCTCTTCCCGTGAGCCAATAACACTTGCTTTAGGCTTTCTTGAGTACCTAATGGCTCTCCCTGTGAGCACGTCAAGAGGTTTTAGGCGGTTGTAGACGCTTTTAGGCGGTTGTAGATACTTTACCGTACGGAAACAGCTCGTGCGGTGAGCCGTTCTGACCTGTTTGAGGCTATCTTGCATGTG
>JAKPFY010000280.1 GCA_029551185.1 Bacillota bacterium | reverse complement strand
ATTCGTCGAAGGAGCGCCCAATTCCTCTAACTCCGTGTTAATACTGTAACCATTGTGCTCATGATAATGGCGGGCTGCCCAAAGAAAAAATGTCTGCTTTCCTACCACATATTCTGGTCTTCGTAGCGGAAAAGCAGACATTTCATGGGATCAAAATCGTATATAACTTGTAGAAGCCTATGCTTCAGTCGTTACTTCCTTACGTATCTCAGAAACATCAGATTCAGTGGGTTTTCCACCTGCCATAAGAAAGCCCATTTCTTCGAGAGTTACATCATCAACATCTGCCACTTTGTCGATTTGTCCCTCATACAACACAGCCACACGATCACTGAGGTTAAGGATCTCTTCAAGGTCCTCGGAGATGAGGATAATAGCGCAACCCTCAGCCCGCACGCCAAGGAGCTTCTTCCGCACGTATTCAGTGGCGGCAATATCTAAGCCACGGCTGGGATAACACGACAACAGGCAAATCGGGTGCCTCGACATGTCTCTTGCCAGGATTAGACGCTGGATGTTCCCGCCGGATAGGTGAGATGCCTGGGTATCGGTGGTAGGGGTTCTGATGTCGTAGGTGTCCACCATTTCCTCGGCAAACTTGCTTATTGCATCTTTTTGGAGAAAAATCCCACGGGAAAACGGCGGTTTGTGGTGGTCCTTCAGAATCAGGTTTTCTTCAACGGAAAACGACCCTACAATACCGTCTACGATACGGTCCTCAGGAATATAGCCCAATCCCGCCTTGATCATCTCAGCAGGTGTCGTATTTGTCACGTCCTTATCCTTGAGTCGAATCGAACCTGAAGAAACCTTACGAAGGCCTGCAATAACCTGTGCCAGTTCCCTTTGGCCGTTACCTGACACACCTGCAATCCCTAAAATCTCACCCTCCCTGACTTCCAAAGACAAGCCGCGCAGAGCAGGATGTCCTTTGTCGCTGTTCGCCCAGATATTTTCTAAAACAAGGACAGGCTTACCTGATGATGCCTCACCGGTTCTGAGTGTCTGCGGGATGTCGCGCCCGACCATCATCTGTGCCAGGAGCTTCACATTGGCGTCCTTCGTCAAAACAGTGTCTACCACTTTACCGTGACGGAGCACAGTAACACGGTCAGACACGGCCATTACTTCATTTAACTTGTGGGTTATGAGGATGATAGCCTGTCCTGAGTCAGCCATTCCTCTCATGATCCTGATAAGCTCATCCGCCTCTTGAGGGGTAAGAACAGCAGTAGGTTCATCCATAATAAGAAGTTCCGCCCCTCTGTACAGAGCCTTAATAATCTCAACTCGCTGTTGTTCGCCGACACTGAGCTGCCAGACAGGAGCGTAAGGGTCGACCGCCAGGTTGTATTTGCATGCAAGTTCGTTTATACGCTTGGCAGCGGATTCTAAGTCCAATAAGGGAGCTCGGGGGGATTTGAGGCCCAAAACCACGTTCTCTGTCACAGTCAAGCTGGGAACCAACATAAAGTGTTGGTGCACCATGCCGATACCGAGATCAATAGCATCCCGCGGAGACGAGATACTTACCGGCTCTCCGTTGATAAAGATTTGACCTTTGTCCGGCCGGTAAAGACCGTATAACACCTTCATAAGGGTGGTTTTGCCTGCTCCGTTTTCGCCCAGCAGGGCCAGGACCTCTCCGGCATGAACGTCTATATCGACATTGTCGTTTGCCAGGACTCCCGGGAACGTCTTGACAATCCCCCGCATCTCTACTGTCTTAATCCGAAGCCCCTTTTGTGACTCCATGGTATTTGGCCACCTACCCGGAACCTATTTGATAACTTACTTAGTGCCTCCAGGAAGTTCTATGACAAGGGTTCCATCAACAATGTCCTGCTTTGCTTTTTCGATTTTCTCCATGATGTCAGCAGGGATCCTATCAGCCAGTCTCGGGTTAATCCTGAACTCTAAGGAATCATCTACAAAGGACAGATACAGGTGCTTGCCTCCTCTGATCCCCTGCTTTCTGAGCTCGAGCATCTCCGCTACCAGCTTATCCCAGTGATAAACCTGGGCAGCCAGGACTGTGTCGGGAGCAAGTGAACTCTGATCCATGTCAGTAGACATCCAGTAAACTCCGGACCTTTCAGCGCATGCCCTGACAGCTCCGACAGCCTGCTGAGCAGAGCCTGTCAGGAAATCCGCTCCTGCATCCATGTGGATCTTCGCCAGCTCTCCTGCGCCTACAACGTCACCGAAGGAGCCTGTATAAGCAATCCTGAAGTTCACATCGGGATTGGCTGCCTTGACTCCTTGCTCAAATCCGTAGTTGTACTTAACTGCGTCACCGGACTCGACAGGGCCGACAATTGCAACTACCCCTGTCTTCGTCATATAACCTGCCAATAGCCCGTTGAGATATGCTCCTTGCTGAGCCAACGGCTCATATGCGAACACGTTGGGACCGGTCTTGAACGCACTGCCGTACGCGAAGGAGGTTTCAGGAAAATCCTCTGCTACTTCAAATACTACAGACTGGAACTGTGCTCCGTGAGCAATAACGATATCGAATCCCTGGTCAGCATACTGCCTTATTGCAGCTCCGGCATCAACCGGGTTCTCCAATCTCTCACTGACCACCAGTTCCAAATTGTCTTTGCCCATCTGCTCCTCAAGCGCTAGGAGGGCCTCATACATTGACTGGCTCCATGCCATGTCATCTGTGGTACTTGCGAGAACCAAAGCTATACGGACTTTATTGTTCGCCTCAACAAACCCACCTAATACACACACACCGACAAACAACCCCAAAACAATAGCGGCTGTCAGCACCTTGGTAAACTTGTTCATCAGAATGTCCTCCTCTCATTCATTGCTTTTTTACCATGCACTCACCGGTCCACACACTTTGCCATGCCCACGTCCCGCTCTCACCCGTAAATCAAGAGACCTACCTTGCGACTCGCGCGTACCTATATAGACTCCCTTCTAAAGGGTTTGCCCAGTGCCGTAGGTGCCCACACATGCCTTACAGCAACCGCAAGGGCGGCAATGGTTACAACGTATGGCAGGATGACCGCAAACTCGTAAGGAAAGTTGATTCCAAGGACCTGGAGCCACAGCTGCAATGAATTCATCATGCTGAACAGGAGGGAACCTAGGAGGACACCTACTGGATTCCATCTCCCAAAATACACGAGGGCTACTGCAATGAAGCCACGGCCTGCAGTTATATTGTCGGCATACATGTTTGCCTGTCCCACGGTGAGAAACGCACCTGCCAAGCCGGCCAACGCTCCACCCAGCATTAGGCATTGATAGCGCACTGCATTTACGTTTACTCCCAGGGTATCCGCAGCCTGAGGGGTGACACCGACTGCTTGGACTTTTAAGCCCCAGTCAGTCTTAAACAAAACAAACCAAGATATGGGAACAAGCAAGATAGATAGATATACCAGCCAGTTATGTTGAAAGAGGATTGGCCCTAGGACAGGTATACTTGCTAATCCTGGAATGGGAAGAGGCTTAAACCCTTCTATGCTCGTTATGAAGCCGACATAAATGCGGAAAAGAAGCCCTGACAAGCCCCAGCAAAACATGTACAAGCCTATGCCGCTGATACCTTGAGGCGCTTGCATCGTGACGCTTACCAAAGCCATCAAGAGACCAAGGGCTATGCCTATCAGAATCGCCATGACAACACCCAGATAGGGATTGCCCAACCGCAAGGTGACAAAGAAGCCGACAAAAGCGCCCATCATCATGATCCCTTCCACTCCAAGGTTGAAGACGCCCGAACGTTGGCAGAACATCTCACCTATGGAAGCAAACAGAAAAGGCGCAAGCAACCTGACGCCTGTCGCAAGAATCCCGATGACTACATTACTGATTACCACTCCCTGCACGGTCCGCCTCCAACCTCCCTTGCGTACCCGGGCTCTTTTTCCTAAACCACCGCTGCCAGATCTCAGGATGTCTCACAAGAATGTCGCTGCCTACAACAAACAGGACCACAAGCCCTTGGATTGCCATGACAATAGCAGCGGGAATGGCCACTGCACGTTGCATCATATCCGCACCCAGAGTAAGCATGCCAAAAAGGATTGCAGCGGGAATAGCGCCTATCGGATGCAACCTACCGAAGAGAGCCACGACAATACCGCTGAAACCGTATCCTGCCGACAGTCCTTCAAGAACTCTGCGGTGCACTCCAAGGACTTCAACCATGCCCGCAAGGCCTGCAAACCCACCTGCCAGCGCCATAGCAAGGATCTGATATTTCTCAACATCAATACCTGCAGCCCGTGCTGCATTAGGACCTTCACCTGCTGCCCGCATTCGATAGCCTATGGTAGTGCGCCACAGGAAGATAAAGACGACAAACGCGAGGGCTACGGCAAGGAAGAAACCCCAGTGGAACCTGGTCCCTCTGACCAGGCGGGCCATCCAGATCTGTCTCGGAAGCTGAGCCGTCTGGGGCGTGCCGGTGCCGTAAGCCACCTCTTCCGGGTCTATCATGGGACCGCGAATGAGGTAGAGGCAGAGCTGAAGGGCAATGGAGTTCAGCATCACAGTACTGAGGATCTCATTCACATTGAGCCTTGCTTTCAGCCATCCGGCAAATCCGCCCCAAACAGCGCCTGCCAGCACGCTGGCTATCAGCACTAACGGTAATAAGATGAAAGCAGGCCATTGTGAAAATGCAAAAGCGACAGCAGTACCTGCTATCGCTCCTATAACCATTTGCCCTTCTCCACCGATATTAAGGATTCCGCTACGGAATGAAGTAATCACCCCAAGGCCTACCAGAAGTAGAGGTGTGGCTTTTACAAGGCTTTCTGTCATTCCGAACCGTCCGCTGAAAGGCCCGAGAAACATTGCTCTATAGGCAACCAGTGGGTTTGCGCCAGCTATACCAATGAGGATTGCGCCTACCAATAAAGCCATCAGTAGAGCACCCATCAAGAGTGCAAGCTGGGACAGGGACTGAGCCACTCTGTTAGACCTCTTCATTGGAGTAAACCCCACCTATTCCAGGATCTTTCCTTTGAAGTAACAGGATCCAAGTTCGCGCCTTTGTGCTTCTTTGTCCCCCGATTCCTACAGTGACATTTGACAGCTATTCTGTTTTCCGGTTTTAGATGTTGCCCGTTAATTGCTGATTGTTAGAGTTTGATCTAAATATTTCTGACAGTTGCGTTTATATTTCGATGACGTCGGTGTAAAGTCCTGCTTTATTTCGACGAAAGTTTTCCAATGTTATAACCGATTCGGCGTTCACCCAAATAGGTCCGTAGATATGTACCTCTCACCCGTATCCGGAAGGACAGCGACGATTACCTTACCCGTGTTTTCCTCTCTGGAAGCTACCTTCACTGCCGCCCAAACAGCTGCCCCTGAAGAAATGCCTGCCAGTATCCCTTCTTCCCTCGCCAGGCATCTTGCCATCTCTATTGCCTCA
>JAKPFY010000273.1 GCA_029551185.1 Bacillota bacterium | reverse complement strand
TGCAATCGCCGCATCTGCAATTTCAGCAAGTCGTGAGTCATCCCCCGCTATCAGCGAAAAATCATCCTGGCTCATCGTGCCGTAGCTCCACGCGCTCCAAACCCACGTGCAGTCGTAAGCGCAGCCGCCAAGCGCACCCGCTACTGCCTCAATAACTGCCTGCCGAAGTTCTTCAGTAACCTCAATCTTTGTCATGTCTTTCTCCGTTCAAAAATGATGGATAACTCATCGTTCCAGGCGACTGGTTAGGCGTCAAAGCCGCATCTCGTCCGTGAAACTTCCAGCCTTCACCATTTCGACCGCCGCCCACAACAGCGTGGCGTGCTCGAACTCAAGGCGTGGCAGGTCGCCCGCTTCGCTGAGCGTGTAGAGCAATTCCTCTACTTGGCGCTTTTGCCGCGCGTCAAGGCGTGGCGGTGGCATCGACTTCTTCGCGATCTCCGCGCGTTGTTCAACCGTGTACTCGTTTTCCATCCTGCTTCCTTTTACTTTCCAGTTCTGCCCACAGCGCATCAAGTGCTCCACCCTCCCCGGTTTTCATTATGGCTTCGAGCATCGCCCGGTATTCGGCGTGCGGAATCCCGGCCTCTGTACGTGCTCCGTACATGAAAACGTGCTGGCTTGTATGCCCGAGTTCGTGCCACTCCTGTCCAGCAGGCCAACCCCCTGCTTGCACTTCTGGTTTTGCATTGGCTTCCGCAAGGTGGCGCTTCGCCAGCGCCACCAATGCCCGAACTAACCATGCGATTGGCACCCTGATTGTAGGTTCGACCTCACGCTCGGACCCTTGCCCGAGATTAGTTTCAGTGATTTTGTTCTCCTTATTGAGCGTGGCCATGATCTTTCTTGCTGCATCGACAGCTTCCTCTCGTGTGTCGAAATCGAATGGTATAGACCAACACGCTTCTCCTGCCAAGAGATGGACAAGAACCGTTGGTGGTGGTGTCTTTGGTGTAGTTATAGCTACAATTGCATCGGCCCTGATGTAATTCTCACCGTTAAAGCTCAAAAACTCCATAGTTACCTCCATAGAAACGCCCACCTTGTGGTGGGCTTGTTTGTGATAGTGTTGAACTTATTAAAGTCACTGCTCGTTCAGAGTCCTCAACACTTTTAAGTACCTTTGTGTGAAACACTCAAACTCTGCAATAGGTGCAGTAACCAGCATAATCAGTTTATACACTGGGTGAATAGAAGCTAACATTGGGAATAGTGGTTTGCTCATAATCATGCGCTCGTAGTCATGGGTTCTCGTCTATCTCGTGCACTCTGAACAAGTGTGCTTTCATTGGGTTAGGGTGCCATTCCAGCATCTTGGCAGTGGCCTTGTCTTTGCTGTCCCACTCACCGCTGGACATGTCGTGTTGCTGAAGCCAGCGCCAGTCTGGCGCTCCTGGTGGTCCAATATTCACCTGTATGCCATATTTCACGGAAAAGTCTCCTTAGCGAGTTGGATGGCGTCTGCCTTGGACATGCCTTCGCCCATCAGCCTACAGTATTCGCGAGCTTGGCGAGTGTTGTCGAAACAGCCGTAAATTTCAACGCCGTGGGCCGATCCCCACCCCTGGATGCGTCGACCCTCCAGGGTGGCCGCTTGGGCGTCTCGAAAAACCCGGTCGTTGCGCCCGTCTGTGAGTACGTAGCGATGGTTCGTAACGGGGTTGTGTCGAATGATGATGTACATGGTGGTCCTTTTGTTCATGGCGCTATTGTACTGCTTCGCGACAACTCATGGGGCACTATCTAGGCGCTTCCAAAGCTCGTCCCTGGCAACTATCGCGTCTTCCACAGTGTCGAAAAAGGCCAGTCTGTACCTTTTGCCGTTGCGCTTAATAATGACATAGTATGCCGAGTTGTAAGCGGAATAATATACACATAATATCTTTTCGGGCTTCTTCGCTCCTGTTGGTTTTGCTGACTCTAGATAAGCCGTGTACTCTGATGTCTCTGGAGAAACGAATCTAGCCCCAACAACCGGCTTTGGATGCCCTAAACGCAGAGCGTCCCATATGGGCGCATAGTTATTTGTTTCCATCTTTCTTCTCTAGCAGTCGCTGCCCGTAGGACAGTGCTTCAAGATAGGAGGAGAACCTCTTTGGTTCCCCCTTTTTGTTTAGAATCAGCTTGTCTTCAATCTTCAATCGAATTGGCTTATCGTCACCGTTTTCGCCTATTCTATAAACCTCAATCACAGTGTTCCCCAATCACATAAAAAATAGGTACTGAGAAGATAAATCCTGTGCCTTCGGAGTGTGTAGTACAAACCTATCACACAGATAAGATGAAAACGCCGCCAAGTAAGCCTTTGGTACGACGTTATCGCAACCACACTGAAGGTGGTCTTGAACAACCCCTGGGGTAGTCCCCAGCTTGTTAATGGCTACTTGCAAGAGTGGTTCAAACATCTCTCGCACCTTAGCCTCAAGGTCTGCCCTTGCTTCGTCTTCAGTCATTACGAGCCTCGTATTTGTAAGCAATCTCACTCTTGATAAAGTTAATGAGCTTACGCATTTTTAGCGAACCTTGACTTCAAGGTTCGCCCGACTGTTACTCAGTCACCGCGTACCTCCATCTTGGCAAACAAGAACGCTGTTGAGAGTTTATAAAAACCCCCAGTTCTTGTTGCAGGCGGGTTGGTTCCAAGGGTGACCTT
>JAKPFY010000297.1 GCA_029551185.1 Bacillota bacterium | reverse complement strand
CCTCCACCATACCAGATTTCAGAACTGTAATTAGATTTCTCCATTGTAGAAGGGAATCCTTCCCAAGTCACTAATCCGCTCTGCGGCGGGTGTTCACATCAATGAACACTGCCGCGCAGGCGGCAATGGCGTTTAGCCCGAATTGATTGCCCACATTGGCTGTAGCCACGTTCAACCAGCAGGTGAGGACCGCGCCGCTGAGCCCGAACATGGCTCCCGCCACCATGAGGATTCTCAGGAGGCTCCTCCGGATGTTGATTCCCCGCAAACCTGACCGCTTCAACGTTGCCGCCAATGTCAAACACATGGCATCGAAACTGAGTGAAAAAGGTCTAGTCCCCTCTATATTGGCTGCTGCGTTGTTTTCCCACAACAAGAAGTCTTATCAAGCGCAGCCCCCGCCTACAGAAAGGCAGGGGCGCGCTCGGGAGTATTACCGATGCCCGGTATATTGCTTACTCAGCCAGAATTTCCTCCACTTTCTTCGCTGCTTCCTTAAACGCCTCTTCTGGAGTGGCCTGACCAATGATCACTTTTTGAATGGCCTCTCGGGTCGCGATGGAGATGTTGGGGTACTTCACACCGCCCGCCTCTGAACGGCTCCGTCCATTCTGCAGCTCCAGCACAAAGGGCTCTAGCAGCGGCTTTTCTTCTATGACACTTGGTCCGACGGAAATCCGGGTGGGGATGTTGTTGACTCTGGCATTGAATCTCGCCATTACTTCCTCGCTCATCAGGTACTCAAGGAACCGCCAAGCGGCTTCCTGTTTTTCCGGCGAGCTAAACGGGCTCATTCCGAAAGCCTCGCCACCAATCGGGACAGTAGGAACTGAACCATCTGGAGTTGGTAGAACGGCAACGCCGAAATTCATGTTTTCTTCTTCTGAGAGCGGAATGTCCCAGCAGCCTTGTACCATCATGGCAACATTTCCTAGTCTGAACTGGACTCCCACGTCGCCTTGGTTCCAGTTCACGATATCCCTAGGCGTATATCCGTCGCGAACGAAGCTTGTGACAAATTCTAGTGCTTCGATAGACTCCGGCGCTTCTAAATCAAGCAGGTCTCCTCCGTTACTCCACAGGAACGGTAAGAAGTGCCAGGTAGCTTCCTCGCTGTAGTAGGCCGAATAGGCGAAGCCGTACTGCCCCTTTTCTGGTTTGGTCAGCTTTTCGGCCCATTCGCGCAGTTCTTCCCATGTTGCGGGGGGCCGTGTTAACCCAGCCTCTTCAAACAGGTCCTTGTTGTAGTGAAGGGCCAATGTGTTTGTTGTAAACTGGATAACATAAGGGTTTCCGTTCCACGACATGGCTTCACGCGAGCCGGGTAGAACGTCATCCCAATGACCCCATTTTTCGATAAACGGAGTCAGGTCCAGCAGAGAACCCATTTCAGCCAGATGGGGTACGTCCTGGATGTCAACTGTGATGATATCCGGCAGACTCCTTGTCTTCGTCTGCAGTAAAATCCTTTCGATGTTCTGGCCCAAGGGTACGTATATTCGGTTGATCTTAATGTCGGGATTGGCTTCTTCGAACTCTTTGATTGTCTGGAGCCAGACTCGACCCCACATCAGGCTATCCGACCACACATCTTGCACCGAGATTTCAATTACATCAGCAGCGACAGCAACATGACTAACCAGACCGAATATCAACAGAACACCTAAAGCCAACATCAGCTGTCTTTTCACTTCCGAACTCCTCCTTATCTAGGTCTTTCCGGTCTAACATCTCCAAACCAACTTCAGTACAAACGATGAGTTTAAACCATCACGATCTCCCCCTCGAGACTCATCCAGCAACAAAAGCTATTAGCCCTTAATAGCTCCAGCTGTCAAACCTTGCACAATGAACCGACCTGCCAGAACAACGATGACTAGAGCGGGAATCGCGAAAATCAAGCCTCCGGCCATCAGATTGTTCCATCGTAGTCCGTAGAGTTCCATATATTTGTACAATCCAACGCTCATGGGTTGCATCTTGTTGTCGACGCTGATGATCATCCCATAGACGAAGTCGGACCATGGGAATAAGAAGGCGAAAATGGCGCAGGTGGCCAAGCCCGATTTGGCGATGGGCAGCACAACCCTAAAGAACGCCCCAAATGAGGAAGCACCGTCTATCAAAGCTGCCTCCACCAAATCAAAGGGTACGGACTTCATAAACGCAGTCAAAACGAGTGTGCAAAAGGGAATCGAATAGGTTGTGTTGGCTAGGATCATACCGATACGTGTATTGACTAGATCTAGCCGGCTGTAGATCAGGAACAGGGGTATCGCCAGCATAACCACTGGAAACATCTGACTCAAAAACAGAGTCATATTGACATACTTGTTTATCCGTAGGTTGAAATGAGCAAGAGCGTAAGCTGCAGGTGGAGCAACAATGAGAGTGATGATGAGTGTTCCCACCGAATAGACAATGCTATTCCATAGGTTCGCCCTAAGGCCTGTAAAGGTCTCGATCATAGGCTTTAGAGTTGGATTGGGCGGAAACAGATACGGCGGAATATGGAACATATCCTCAAGCGTCTCAAATGAATACATGATCATGAGATAAACTGGAGCCAGCAATAGGGCAGTGATGAGTACTCCAAAAATGGTCCAGCGAACGCCCTTAGTTGTCACCGCACATCACCTTTCCTTCCGCTCAAAAGAGAGATGCCGCCTACCAAGACCAGGATTATTACCGCCATAAGATTGGAAACAGCTGCGCCCAAACCAAACTTGTATTCGCGAAACGCCAACTGATAAGAAAGGGTGCTCAAAAGGTGAGTTGAATTGGCAGGACCTCCTTGCGTACTTATCCACACTATGTCAAAATGCTTTATCGTGTAGACTATGCCCAAAAGCAACACTGTTATCATTACGGGTTTGAGCGAGGGAATGGTTATGTGAATCAACCGCTGCCACCAATTCGCCCCATCGACTGCAGCAGCCTCGTACAACTCTGGGGGAATTTCCTTCAGCCCCGACTGGAGGAGGACGAAGTTAAAGGG
>JAKPFY010000296.1 GCA_029551185.1 Bacillota bacterium | reverse complement strand
GACTCAGGCTCCTACCGACCCTTAACCCATGCCATCATTGTCTGTATCACTCTTCAAACGTCTGTATCTTGCAGAAACATATCGCGGACTGCGGCCGTCAACATCATAGAGTTCAAGAAATCCGTATTTCTTAAGGTAAGCAGTGTGTTCCAAAACCTCCCGGGCAGAGAACCCCAATGTTTCCGCCATGTCTTTAACAGATATTGGACCTTCCTCAGCAAGGAGCTCTATAGCGGCTCTAAGGCATTCTTCAGCGACTATGGTCCGCAGAAGATCATGGAACCTCTGGCCGGACAGGTGTTCCTTATAGACATTCTCCTCTTCGAGCAAGGCTTTTCTTCGTCCCACAAGCCACCTGAAATTCTCTCCTTCTACCACTCGCTTTGCTACTTGCACGCGGCGGATAAATTCCCGCCTGGGCAATCCTTCCCGCGACTCTATGCATCCTGTAGGGCCAAGCCTTTTCACTCGCGCGACAAACTCCGCAACGAGCTCAGCGAACCTTGCGCCTTCAGCCGCGGATACCCAGTCCAAGTATAGCCTCCCTTTGTCAATTCCCAGGTGATCCATGACCGCTTGAACACAGAGAACCCGCTGCTCCGCCTGGTAATTACCGCTCAAATAATGACAGTCAGCAGGGTGACATCCTAACACCATAACGCCGTCTGCCCCTCTTTGGAATGGCTCCAACATGAGTCCGGGATCAACCCGTCCGGAACACATGACTCTGATAACGCGAAGGTTCGTAGGGTACGATAATCTGGACGTACCTGCAAGATCCGCACCTGCATATGAACACCAGTTACATAAGAATCCAACTATGGCAGGCTCGAAAGAAGACTCGGAGTCCGGAAGCCCAGGCCTGCTCATATCGTCTGCCTTATGCTGCGCCACCTAGACCACCTCCAGGATAGCCTTTACCTGGGCAGCAAGTTGGCTGTCTGTATAGTGCTTCATAGTAATTGCCTTGGTGGAACAAGAAGCGCCGCACACGCCGCACCCTTTGCAAGCCACCTCAATGGATTTCGCCTTAGGACCTTTGTCAGTAAATTCCACCTTAATGGCGCCGTACGGGCAGAGCACTTCACAAAGCCTACACCCAATACACAAGGCCTCGTCTATCACTGGGCCAAGAGGGTCTATTTCGATGCTCTCTTTCGAACAAGTAACCGCGGCTGCAGCTGCAGCCGCCCCTGCCTGGGCTACACTGTCAGGAATATCCTTGGGGAACTGTACGCATCCTGCAAGATAAATCCCGTCTATCGCAGTCTCGGCAGGCCGCAACTTAGGATGACCTTCCATTAAGAATCCGTCTTCGCTGCGAGACAAGTTCATCTTCTGAGCCAATTCGCCAAGCCCGCCTGGGGGAATAAGCCCTTGCGCCAGCACAACCATATCAAAGGTAAGGTCAAGGATACACCCGGAATCAAGGTCTTCTGAAATAATCCTCAGGCACCCGTCCTCTTTCTCCTCAACCTCCCCGGGCCTGCCGCGCAAGAATACGATACCTTCATGCCTACCGCGCTGATAGAATTCTTCGAATCCTTTTCCTGCGGTCCTCATGTCGATGTAATAGACGTACACTTCAGCGTCAGGATGCTTCTCCTTCACCATAAACGCTTGTTTGGCCGTGACCATACAGCATACCCTGGAACAATAGGGCTTAGGGTCTGTTGATTCGCCTCGGGATCCTGTCCCTCCGTCAAGCCTATATCCTGCGCAGCCTGTGGCTTGATCGCGGGACCCGACACACTGGATGAACGCGACCCTCTTTGGGACCGTGCTGTCTCCCGGCCTCTTCAGCTTGCCGTAAGTAGGACCGTCAGCGCAAATCAGCCTCTCAAAGTCGAGGCTGGTTATGACATTGGGGAATCTGCCGTACCCGTACTCAGGAAGGCCCCTCGGGTCATACGGCTCGAAGCCGGTTGCAACAATGATTGCCCCTACTTCAATTGTCTCTGTCTGATCAGTCTGATCAAACTCGATAGCTCCCCGCTGGCAAACTGCCTGACATATTTTACATTTACCCTGGGTAAGGTATCTGCAATTCTCATCATCAATTACATAAGCAGGGGGAATCGCTTGTGGGAAAGGGATGTAAATTGCCTTCCGTGTTCCCATATTACGATTGAATTCATCATTCACTTTAACAGGGCATTTCGCTACACAGTCCCCGCACCCGACGCACTTGTCCTCATTCACATACCTGGGTTTCCTTCTTACTTGGACTCGGAAATTCCCTACCTGCCCTTCAACCTTTTCAACCTGGGAGTAACTCAAAATCTTTATATTCTCACATTCAGCCACCTCTACCATCTTAGGAGAGAGAATACACAGGCTGCAATCAAGGGTAGGAAAAGTCTTGTCCAACATTGCCATGTGTCCGCCGATAGAAGGTTCTTTCTCCACAAGGTATGTCTTTATCCCCATGCCTCCTAAGTAAAGAGCAGCAGAAATGCCTGCAACACCCCCGCCGATTACCATGACCTCAGGCAGCACTTGCCCTTTGGTCCGCAAGAGGGGCTGAAGCAGCCTTGCCCGTGCCACAGAGGAACGCACCAGGTCTTTAGCCTTTTGGGTGGCAGCGACGGGGTCATCGTAATGAACCCATGAACAATGCTCCCTGATATTCGCCATCTCGAGCAAATGGGGATTGAGTCCCGACTTCTCCATAAGAGTCCTGAACGTCTTCTCATGCAGCCTTGGTGAACAGGAGGCGATGACTACACGGTTGAGCTTAAATTCCTTAATGTCATCGGCAATGCCCTTCTGGCCTACTTCACTACACGTATAGCGGTTGTCTCTTACCACTGCTACACCTTGAAGAAACCTTGCGCTCTCCCTCACCGCCTCGACGTCCACCACACCTGCAATATTAAGACCGCAGTGACAAATGTAAACGCCTATTCGCGGCTCCCTTCCCGCATCTTGTAGCATGCCTGGCATGCACCGTCCTTATGAAATCTTCGCAAGGAGTGCCCTGGGCCTAATCGGATTCTGCATGAGTCCTAGCTCTTCATGACTGATTCCCATTGCCAGTCCGAGAATCTGCGGATAATAGAGAATAGGTAGGTCGTACTTGACATTGTGGTTAGCTGCAATCTTTCGCTGATTCGCCCCGTACATTACAGAGCAAAAAGGACAGATAAGGTTAATGGCATCTGCCCCTCTGTCGCTGATATCATCCAACTTCGCCCTCGCCATGGAAAGCGCTGTCTCTTCATCAACCCCAAGGATTGCTCCGCCGCAACAATCCTTTTTTGTCCGGTAATCAACTGCAAAAGCGCCGGTTGCAGAGACAAGCCTATCCAGCGACTCCGGCGCTTCAGGGTGATCGAACCTGTCGTATATTTTGGAGGGTTTCAGGTAGTGACACCCATAATGGGACGCGATACGAAACATGTCAAGAGGTCGTTTTATCGCCCTCTCAATGGACTTAAGTCCAACATCCTCATAGAGAACACGCACAAAATGCTTTACCCGGACCTTGCCTGAGTACTTCTTGCCCAACATCCCCAAGGTTTCGGATGTCGCATCAAGTAATGCCTCATTTGTGGCAAGTTCGTAAGACACTTCAGTCAGAACAGACGTGCATGCGCTACAGAGCGTGCATATGTCCAACCCTCTCTCCTCTGCAAGCGCCAGGTTCCTTGCTGCCAGGAGATACGCGGTCTCGTGGTGAACAGATTTTATGGGATACCCGCAACAACTGAATTCCGGGATATCCACAAGCTCGAGTCCGAGTTCTCCGGCCACGCGTTTGGCGGACAACTCATAACTCAAGTTCCGTACAGGCACTGTACAGCCTAAGAACACTGCCATCTTCATGTCTTGCCACCTACCTCACGGGAAAGTAGGTCAAAGAGCCCGGTTATTCCGTATATCTCAGCCACCTCCGGGCAACCTTGAGGAATCTCAGTAAGGCCCCAATCAGTCCGCTTTTCATTGGCAAGCTCATCGATTTCATACAGCCTGCCATGTCCTGCAATAAGCTCAGCCTGCGCGCGAAAAGCAGGGTGGATATATCCTTCCCTTACAGCGATGTTCTTCAGAGCGTTCATGACTTCAGGTATCCTTACATCTTGGGGACATCTTTCATGACACGTATAGCACGTAGCACACAGCCAAATGAAATCACCTGATAGAACCCTCTCCCTCATCCCTAAGATAACCATTTTGATTATCTTACGAGGGTTATACTTGCTGTCGAGTTCCGCCACTTTGCACCCGGAAGTGCAAGTGCCACACTGAAAGCAATATTTGATATTCTCTCCCCCGGGTTCCCGCGCAACCTCATACTTGAATTTTGGGTCCAGGACGGTTACGACAGGTACATCCTTTTTCCGGACAGACTCCATTAGAAGAGCCCTCCTTCCCGTCGAAAGCAACAATTGCTAAGCATGTTTTTCGATCTCTTCTTCCAGCCATCTCACTGCTTCCTCTCCCTGCAGGAGATTGGCCAGTTCATCCGGATCATCCATGCGAATCTTCAAGACCCAGCCTTCTCCGTACGGATCGGTATTCAAAAGAGTGGGTTCGTCTTCTAAAGCCTCGTTTACTTCCACAACTTCGCCGCTGACTATCGCATATATCCTGCCCACCCATTTTCCCGATTCCACTGATGCAATGGCTTTACCCTGTATAACACTCCTTCCCTCAAGAGGCAGATCTGCAGAAACAAAATCTTTGGCAAGTTTTTGGGCAAAGTCATTGAGTCCAACTGTGACAATATCCCCCTCGACCCTGCCCCAACTGTGGTTACGGTCATAATACAGCTCATCCGGAAGCAGATACCCCTGGACCTCCAAAACTGTCACCTCCGAATTTTCGTGCACTTTTATACGAATCTTTAGTCATTGGAATTTTCTACGTTATCTGCTTAATTTCCTTCCTAATAACAGGTTAAATTTCTCAACTGTTCTCTGATACGTGCAAGCAGGTATTCGACAGGCAGTGAAAACGATTGAGTTCATGAGGAGCATGAAGGCTTAGCCCCGATGTCCCAGGGGCCTAAATGAAAGGAATATCAATTTGGAGTAATCTAACCGGTCTTTTGGCCAAAAAAATGTCTTAAGGCGTATCCTGCCAGACTCAAAAGCAGTAAAGCCCAACCGAATCCAGTCAGGTACCGGCCTATTAAAGGAGCATCTGCCAATAGCTTTGTGAGACTGAATGACCACACGCTTGCCCAAAGAATATCAGCAAGGAAGAGAATTCGAAGTGTGCCGGAGGCGTCGAATCCGGATAGGCCGAGCACCCAAAATACCTGACTATAGCCCACCCCAATCCAACGAAGCAGGAGGAGAGCAGGATCAAAGGGTTTGCTTTTGGCACTGCTCAATCTGCTGCTAACACGTGAGACCGTCTTTAGTATACCGGGGTAGCGCTTGACTATCTTGTTCCAAACGAAAGGCCCGAATTGTCTGAAGACTACATAGCACACAGCATGACCGGCTACTGTAAAAAAACTGACAAACAATCCTGCAAACAGCCATGACCAGCCACTCGTCTTCGCTGCATTAGCAAGAAAAGTAAACATGGCCGGCGATGAGATGGGAACTCCGCCGGCCATAAGGAAAAACCCTGCTCCTATAAGTATAATTGTTCTTGATGAATCGCCTAGCATATCAGTGGAATAGCACCGTCGCTTCTCATCTGACAGGTCTCAAACACAAGAGTCTCATCTGAAAGCCGGCTTCTTTGTACAATGCGATTCTCCTCAAGACCCACGATGATCCGGACAAACAGAAAACCCGGTGCTCAACCAATGAACTCTGACTTTGCGCAGATACACGCATATAGACTACTTAAACAACGTCATCGCATCTTTATAGAGTGACTCAGGCACTGTCTTAATCTTCTCAGTCGCTTCCGACAACTCCACGACCTTTATCTCTCCCCCGAGGAACGTAGGCATTTTGCCGAATTCTCCTTTATGGACCAGATCCAGAGCTGCCATACCCAGACGTGTAGCATGATATCTGTCAGTAACAGTAGGCGAGCCTCCGCGCTGAATATGACCAATCACTGCTACCCTGGTCTGAATCCCGGTTCTCTTCTCAATCTCCTCACCTACAACATGCCCTATTCCGCGAAGTCCTAGTCTGACATGACCAAAAGCGTCAATCTCTTCCTCATCGTCATCCTGAAGCCCGGGCAACTCTATACCCTCGGAAACGACAACTACACCATAGGGTTTCCCTGACTCTCTGAGTTTTACAAGATGTTCGCACATAGCGTCTATATCAGGTTCAATTTCAGGGATCAGCACCCAGTCAGCGCCACCTGCGATAGCGGTGCAAAGCGCTACCCATCCTGCGTATCTCCCCATAACCTCAAGAACCATAATGCGTCTATGCGACCTTGCTGTATCCCGTAGCCTTTCTACAGCATCTACCGCGACTGTAACCGCAGTGTCAAACCCGATGCAATAGTCAGTAAGATTCACGTCATTATCCATTGTCTTCGGAACTCCGACACACGGGACTCCCAGCCGGCTAAGTCCGTTTGCCACGCCAAGAGTATCATCCCCGCCTATCGCGACTATCGCATCAAGACCAAGTTTCTTTACGTTCGCTTTACACTTCTCTACATCCCCTTCTTTCTTAAAGGG
>JAKPFY010000265.1 GCA_029551185.1 Bacillota bacterium | reverse complement strand
GGGACCGGCAGGGGAAGCGTTGTATAACCACGAAACCGGCAGAATGCTGGAGAAACTTGAAGAGGCTCTGTAATTATGGGTCGAGTAGTCCTCGACATTGAGACTGACAGTAAGCACACCGTAATCTGGTGTGCTGTGCTGAACGATATTGATACCGGAGAAGTAACTTGTCATACAAACGCAACGGGGTTAAGGGCGGCGCTCGACATAGCCGAGCAGGTTATCGGACACAACTTGGTAGCCTTCGACAAGTGGCACCTTCAGAACTTGTGGGGGATTCAGATTCCGCTGACCAAGTGTTACGACACCTTGATCGTCTCGCGGTTGATGAGGCCCGATCTGCAAGGTGGGCACAGCCTGGAAGCGTGGGGGAATCGACTGAACTTCAAGAAAGCGGACTACCCAGCAGCCTACCGGGAGAAGTTCCCGAATGATTACTACCCTAGTAAGGAATGGAATGAGCCTGATATGCCCATGCTCCAAGACTACTGTAAGCGCGACACAGCCGTGACTGCGCGGCTCTACAAACACTTACTCAAGGAACTGGAGAAGCAGCGATTCACAGGGGAGTGTGTTGAACTGGAGCATCAGGTAGCAGACATTATCGCTGAACAGGTCAGGAATGGGGTGCTGATTGACCAGAAGGCTTTGTCATTGCTGTCGGCTGAAATTAACGACGAAGTTGCACTGATGGAGAAATACTTCGTTGAGAAGTTCGAGCCGACTGTTATTCAACTCAAGACTAAGCAGAAAATCCAGCCATTTAATCCAGGCTCCCGGATGCAAATCGTTGATCGTCTGATGAAACGCGGATGGAAGCCTACAGAGTACACCGAGAAGGGCAACGTAATCCTTGATGAAGAGATTCTGAAGCATCTTGATATCCCAGAAGCGAAGGACTTCCTGCGGTATTTCGAGATTACAAAGATCCAGAGTTTCCTGACGAACTGGACAGACAAGATCGCTGACGATGGTAGGATTCATGGGCACGTCATCAGCAACGGTGCTGTGACGGGCAGGATGACCCACAGCAGCCCTAACTTGGGGCAGGTACCTTCGGGCCAGACTGAGTACGGACGCCGTTGTAGGGCCGTCTTCGTGGCTCCTAAGGGCCATGTTCTAGTAGGCATTGACGCCAGTGCCCTAGAACTGTGTATGTTGGCGCACTATATGCAGGATCAAGGCTATGTTGATGCGGTTACCAACGGCAAACGGGAAGACAAGACTGATGTGCATAGCGTTAACCAAGCGGCAGCAGGTCTTGGGACTCGCGATCAAGCCAAAACGTTCATCTACGCCTTTCTGTATGGTGCCGGTGCTGAGAAGATTGGCAAGATTGTTAACGGAAGTAGTAAAGACGGGGAACGTCTCATCGCCAATTTCCTTGACGCTACGCCTGCGCTCGCGCAACTTAGAGCAAAGGTGGCGAGGATGGCGGCAAAAGGGTCTTTGCCGGGGCTTGATGGTCGCCGATTGTACGTACGGCAACCGCACAAAGCCCTCAATACACTCCTACAGGGGGCTGGAGCTATCGTGATGAAGAAAGCTCTGGTGATCTTCAAGACTCTGTTGCTTTCTCGCCACATCCCTCACAAGTTTGTGTTGAATGTTCACGATGAGTGGCAGGTTGAGACTCCTGAGCAGTACGGCAAAGAAGTTGGAGAACTGGGAGTATTTTCCATTAAGCAGGCTGGCGTGGCTCTCGGGCTGCGGTGTCCTCTGAACGGGGAGTACAAGGTGGGCAAGAATTGGGCTGAGACGCACTGAAAGTGCTTGACAAGGGCTAGAGGCTGTGATAC
>JAKPFY010000264.1 GCA_029551185.1 Bacillota bacterium | reverse complement strand
TTGATGACGGCATGGCCGGTGGTGCCGGAACCGGCGAAGTAGTCGAGAACCATGCTATCATCATTACCAACAAACCTTATAACTCTCTCGACAAGATTTGTTGACTTGGGATTTTCAAAAACTTTCGTGCCAAACAATGATCCAACTTGATGAGAACCATTAGGCTTCAGATCAGTCCACAAATCGCTACTTAGTTTCACTGATGAAGGTCTAACGTAGTGTTCTGGGGTACCGTTTGCAGAGAGCCTAAGCAAGTCTAAGTATTCTCCTGCCTCGTCCTTTTTCCTTATCCACTCATCTATTTGGGCTTGGGATGGATTATCAGTGCCTAACTCCAGGCACATTCGCTTATAGTTTTCTATTGCTTTTTCGCTTCTCTCACGTCCCCAACGCCATTGTCCACTCGAAGGAGTTATGCCAAATAAAGGGTAACGCATACTGGGGCGATCAGTGCCCCGCCAATGATTATTCCACGACCCTTGAGGTTCTGCTTTTTCATTTTCGTCTTCATCTTCTAACGATTTCGGCACCATTAGTTTGGAAAAACGAGTTCCCTCATTCTTACTTGCCATTAGTAAGAAGTCATATCCTTGATTCAACTTATCGACAGTATCAAACTGTGCTTGGACACTTTTTATCCCTCTACGATAAATAACGGTTGATCGGAAATTGTTTTTCCCTAGCGTTCCTACCATCAACAAACGCAGATGAGAACTTTCATCATTCCCAATACTTGCAAATATAGCCGAGTCCCCTGTCATCATTAACGTGCCTTGTTCCAACCTGTCGGACATCATAGCCAGCCAGCTGGAATGCTGGTAGTTATCCCGGTAAAGAAACCCGTCGCTCCCCGTGTTATACGGCGGATCAATATACACACACTTCACCCGCTCACGGTACTTTTCCTTGAGCAAGTTGAGCGCCTGCCAGTTTTCGGAGTGTACCAAGAGGCCGTCAGTCATCTCATCCAAATCGTCAAAACTCGCCAACAGACAGTCCACGAAATCCTGTGAGAAGTGACGTGTGTCCAGCGGTAGGGAAGGATGCGCTTTGAGAAAGGCCATACGCCCTTCGGGCGTTCGCCAGTTGCCGGAAAACAGGTCTTGGGGCAGGGCATCAATGGCTAAGATCTTCTCCCACTCCTCCCACTGTGCCTCGGTTTCGGCAATCTCGGGGTAGAACGTCTCGGGAATGTTGCCAACAGTGATGACATAAAAAGTCTCGGTGATGAATTTCTTCTTCTCCCAGAGCATTTTCTGGAAGTTTTCTATCTGTGCCAGGAACTCAATGATGATTAGGCCGATGCGCTTGATCAGACGCATGAGTTGGAACCAACCCTCGGCCAGCCCCTCGCCCGCGGCTTCCATCTCCTCCAAGTTGAGCACCTCGTTTTTCAGGTAAAAGTCCAGTTCCCGCGATAAGAAGCCTTTTAAATCCTTGTGGATGAAAAAGTCACTGGTGTTGCGCCGGGTATACTGGCGCAGGTGGTGTTCCAGCAGGGTTACTGCCGTCCCGTCGGTGCGGCGTTTTTCGGCAGTCAGTGCGGCCAAAGCCTCATGGGCGTTCTTGGGCAGACGTTTTGGAATCTTTTCCAGTGCTTCGGCAATAATGGCCTCCTGCTGGTTCCTCTGACCATAGGTGTTCTGCTCTTCCTGGGTGAGCGGACGGAACTCGAAGGGAATGGTGAGGGTTCTGGCGTGTGCGTCACAAGCAATCTCGTCCAGGTCCGGCAGAAAGAAGCGCTTTTTACCCTTGATGTTATTCTGTTCCACGTCGGCAGTCTTTAGCTTGAAGTGTACAGTCACGCCATGGGGAGCCTTCCATGTATAATCAGTGAAGTACTCACCCGTCTTGACGTAATATTGGTCATGATTGGCCCAGTAGAGATAGATTTCCTCACCATTGTAGGGAATGGCGTAACGTTCCTTCTTGGAGTAACGGCGCTTGGAAATGAAGTCGCCGTCCTGCCAGTAGCGGCTGAAAAAGGAATAAAGATGGTTGTAGATAGCCGTCTCCAGCGCCTCGCGTCCCTTTGCGGATCTAGCCCGTTCCTGCGCAACAAGATATTCTCTTCCTGCCTTCGTCTCACGGTATTTCTCGGCTAAGTTGCCATCAGCGTCGAGGGCATCCTCGCCCAGCGCTTCCAGCACCTTTTTCCGGGCAGCATCCAGCTCTTGCATGGCTTGACTTTGCGCAGCCAGTGCCCCCTTGTTTAGCTCATCATTCACC
>JAKPFY010000249.1 GCA_029551185.1 Bacillota bacterium | reverse complement strand
GATCTCACTATTATCTTGCCCCAAAAGGCATCAATGTGTCTCAAGGCCACCACCTGACACACCCACCTCGATACAGGGGGTGACATTTTCTCAGTCCCAATGAACGTATTTAGGGGTGACATTTTCACTGTCCGTTGACAGGATCTCTTCGAAAACGTCTGACTCTCCTTGACAGCCCTTTTGCCCGATGTTAAACTGCGATTAGTAGCTCATATTATGAGTAGGTGCTAATTGGTTCCTATAGAGAGGGGGAGCACGGTGTGAACTACTTTCTCACTGAGGAGCAGGAGATCATCAAGGAGCTTTCGGCAAAGATTGCAGACGAGAAGATCGCGCCGCGGGCAGCCGAGTTTGATGAGACTGAAGAGTTCCCTTGGGATCTCATGAAGATCCTGGCTGATTCTGATTTGTTTGCCGTATGGGTCCCGGAAGAATACGGAGGCCTTGGCGGTGGCGTATTCGAACAATGTCTTGTAGTTGAAGAGCTCTCCCGGGCTTGCGCCGGAGTAGCAGTATCGTACGCAGCGAGCGCACTCGGAGGATTTCCTATTCTTATGTTCGGCCGAGAGGAGCAGAAACAGAAGTTTATGCCGGACATAGCATCCGGGGCAAAACTTGCTGCGTTCGCCCTTACAGAACCTGATGCCGGATCCGATGCCGGCAACATACGAACCACAGCTGTCCGTGACGGTGATTACTATGTGCTAAATGGTACTAAACAGTGGATAACCAACGGCGGCGAAGCAGACATATACACTGTCATCGCAACTTTAGATCCTTCAAAAGGGCCTAGGGGGATGACAGCTTTCATTGTCGAAAAGGGAACCCCCGGGTTTGATTTCGGAAAGAAAGAGAAGAAAATGGGTATTAGGGCTTCAGCCACAAGGGAGCTGATATTTAAAGATTGTAGAATCCCAAGTGATAACCTTTTGGATCGGGAAGGCAAGGGCTTTTTAGTTGCTATGCGCACCCTTGACAGGACACGTCCCGGGGTAGCAGCTCAAGCTGTTGGCATTGCCCAGGGCGCCCTTGATAAGGCAGCGGAGTACGCTACATCACGCGTTCAATTCGGAAAGAAGATCGGGGAATTTCAGGCTATTGAACATATGCTGGCTGACATGGCCACCCAAATCGAAGCAGCTCGTTCTCTCGTCTACAATGTGGCTCGGATGATCGATTCAGGTGAACGTGATATTTCCAAAGCTTCAGCCATGGCAAAGCTGTTCGCGTCAGATGTAGCTATGCGAGTTACTTGCGACGCTGTGCAGATATTCGGTGGTTACGGTTACATGCGTGACTATCCTGTTGAAAAAATGATGCGTGACGCGAAAATCACTCAAATATACGAAGGAACAAACCAGATTCAGCGATCCATCATCGGAAGCGCTGTTGTCAAGGAGGCCTTGAGACGCAGATGAATTTGGTAGTCCTCGTAAAACAGGTCCCCGAAACTACAGATATCAGCATAGATCGTAAAACCAACACACTGATTCGGGAAGGGGTATCGTCCATCGTAAACCCTTTCGACATGTATGCTGTGGAGCAAGCTCTTCGCATACGCGATAAATACGGAGGAAAAGTCACTTGTATCTCTATGGGTCCTCCGCAAGCAGAGGCTGCTTTACGTGAGACCCTGGCTCTTGGTGCAGATGAGGCGGTTCTTCTCTCTGATAA
>JAKPFY010000237.1 GCA_029551185.1 Bacillota bacterium | reverse complement strand
AAGGAATAACACTATTGGTTGCCGGCACGAGTCTTGCGAGCGCATGTAGATTTCGGCTTTAGCCTGCAGGCCGACCTACTTATTAGAGCGTTCTCGAGGCACCATCCCTCATTTGTTTATCCGGTGCCGGCAACCTGTATTCTCCTTGATACTTTTCTAAGCCAGCTGCTACTTGGGCGAGAGGCACTATAGTCTCAGAAGGTAGGTTCTCCCCGTCCGTACCTGTATATGTCAGTAATGCCTGATCCGGCTGAATCCGCTGTAAACATTGAAGCGGTTTGATCTGGCAAAACCGACGAGGGTAAGCTCGCGCTCATGGGCCAGCTTGACTGCCTTGTCAGTCGGGGCAGACGGTGACACCAAAATCGGAGTCCTCAGCCTACAAGCCTTGCCGATTATTTCAGAAGACGCTCTTGCGCTTATAAAGAGTATTTTATCTGAGGCGTTAACATGGTTCAGAAGGCAGTATCCAACAACCTTATCAATGGCGTTACACCGTCCTATATCCTCGCGGAGCAAGATAATACCCTTGCCATCACTTATAGCTACCGCATGGCTGCCTCCGGTCTCATGAAACAGATGACAGCTCTTCTCAAACTCGTTCATGAGTCTTATCAAGTCATTTGGGTCAAGTGGATCTACATCCCATAGGGCTGTTGTTTCGGGGCAATCGGTGGAGCAACCACTGGAAGAACCGGCTAGGCAGTCACCGGGGTGTTCATTCAGGTAACTACATGGGCACTCATTAAGGCTGTCGGATTTAGAAGCAACGACGTAAACCCTTCCCTGCGTCTCATCTACTTTCAGTGACTCCACCCGCTTAATGGAATCAATCATCCCGCTGCAGTAGAGATAGCCTGCGGCAAGTTCAGAGAGGTGTCGAGGCGTAGCTGTCAACTTGACGAGTTCATGTCCGTTCAGAACAACGGTAATCTCGGCTTCTGCTGCAACCTCATCCTTCTCCGAAAGCCACTTGCAATCGCGAAACCTCAAAACATCAACAGCAGCCACAGGCTTATTGGACATCTGATTTCGCCTCCAGGAGAGTATGGGCTGATTCCAGGTCGGCCCAGGTGTTGATGTTGAAGAAACTTAGAAACGAAGGGTCGAACTTCCTTGTAATGTCCTCACTAATATGATAGACCCTAAGAGGTGCGATGAGGAGACTCGCTAACTTGCGATTATCTTGCTCAAGATGAGTTCTTATTATATCCAAAACCCTCTTGTCGTAAAAGGCATGCAGTGGCTCAATAAAGCGCCCAATACGCGGAATCACCACGTCGTATCCTGAGGCATACGATTTCATGTAGCAAATGAGGCCCTTGTTCAAGAAAGGCATATCGCAACCGCATACAAAGTTCACCTTATCATAAGTTGCCATTAAGCCTGCTTCAAGGCCTCCAAGGGGTCCTTTACCGGGGTGGGTGTCAGTGACTACGCGGCCTGGAAAGGCCGAATAGAGACTGGGGTCATTAGTGACAAGAATCAATTCGTCAAACAGTGGCTTTAGCCTTTCAACCACCCTATCCAGCAAGGTTTTACCTGCTAGCACCTGTAGAGCTTTTCTTACCCCTCCCATTCTCTTGGAAGTTCCCCCTGCAAGGATTATTCCGGCCATGCTGTCACACCTTTGCTGAGAAATGCTTCACAGCCTCTCTCAATAAAGAGCACGAACAGTGACGCTGTGATGAGGTCAGCTGTAGTCCCCGGG
>JAKPFY010000233.1 GCA_029551185.1 Bacillota bacterium | reverse complement strand
TTATCAGTGACTGATTTCCAGACACGATTTCGCTTCAGGTGCCGGAATATCGAACATCTGATCGCCGGAAATAGGTTCGTTGGGGGATTGCTGACAGAAAGTCAGGCACATTTTCCAAAAAGGTGACAGAAAGTCGGGCACATTTTCTAAAAAAGTGACAGAAAATCTTCCACCTGAGCCTCAAGAAGGCACCAAAACCCTTCGTCTGCCCAAAAGTGTGGTTGAAAACCAGACACCCTTGCCGTTGGAGGTGGTTGAAAACCTGCCACTTAACAGCTTTTTGCTGCGAAAATCAAAAAAGATGGCTGAAATTAAGGCATGGCTGCAAAAAATGTGGTCGAGAATCGACCATCTCCTTCTTACAGCGACAGCGGAAGTAAGGATGATTTCGTATAAATGGGGAGTGTGGATAATTTTGTGTAAATGGTTTTTCTATCGTTATGATTGAGACTGTAGAGACGACTTTACTGAAAGTGGGGGATGTTTTACGCTTAACAGGATATTTTACGCTCACCTCTTCGGGAATCTGCGTAATACTAAACCTAAGACCGGACCCTTGAGTATAATGTTTATCTTCTCAGGGATCCGGTCTTTCAGTTACTGCGTAGCTTCTGAAATTGCCTTTGCCTGCATAAAGAGGAGTAGATAATCAGGGCCTCCTGCTTTGCTGCAAGTACCACTCATGTTGAATCCTCCGAAGGGATGAACCCCCACCAACGCGCCAGTACAATGCCTGTTAAGATAGAGATTCCCGACATGTACCTTGTCCTTGGCAATCTCCAATCGCATTCTGTCCCTGCTGTAGACAGACGCGGTGAGGCCATATTCGGTGCAATTGGCAATCTCCACAGCATGGTCATAGCTGTCTGCCCGAATAAATGCAAGAACAGGCCCAAAGATCTCCTCTTGAGCTACACGCGCATAAGGGGATAGACCTTCTATGACAGTAGGTTCAATGTAGTATCCCACACCGGAGCTTGAGCCTCCGCCCTCTACTATTCTGCCTTCCTTATGACCAATCTCGATGTAATCTAAGATCTTTTCGTAGGCTCTATCGTCAATCACGGCGTTGACGTCGCAGTTAGCCTTCGCTTCTCCTACGGTCAGTTCACTTGTCATTTTGCACACCTTCTCAAGAACTTCATCGTACACCGAATCTACGATTATCGCCCTTGAACAGGCTGAACACTTCTGTCCCTGGTACCCGAAGGCCGACTTGACTATCCCTGTAGCTGCCTTATCCAAATCAGCCGTCTCATCAACAATGATACAGTCTTTGCCTCCCATCTCCGCCACTACACGCTTGATCCATATCTGCCCCGCCTGACACTTGGCAGCAGCCTCATTAATCCTCAGGCCGACGTCCTTAGAACCGGTGAAGTTGATAAACCTGATTTGCGGATGCTGAACCAAGTAGTCGCCTATCGTTCTGCCACTGCTTGGCAGGTAATTGATGACGCCCGGAGGAAAACCGGCCTCCTCCACGAGATCCATCAGCTTGGCAGCGATCACCCCGGCGGTGTTGGCAGGCTTTATGATGACAGTGTTTCCGGATACTACTGCAGCAGTCGTCATCCCTGTGAGAATTGCCAACGGGAAATTCCAAGGACTTATAATCACCCCAACGCCAAGGGGTATGTAACGTTGCATATTATACTCAGTAGGATGCGGGTATACCTGATTCAAGCCATCACATCGAATCATCTCCCGCGCGTAGTATTCGCAGAAGTCTATCGCCTCAGCCACATCAGCGTCCGCCTCCGCCCAGTTCTTGCCTACCTCGAAAACCAGCCAAGCTGCAAGCTCACTCTTACGCTCACGCATTATCGTAGAGAGTCTCAGTAAAGTGGCAACACGTCCTTCAGCCGGAACCTTGCGCCAAGTCTCGAAAGCCTTCCAGGCCTCCTCCACAGCCAGTTCGGCATGGGACCTGTCAGCCTGAGCTACGTAGCCTACTGCTTGCTCATGAACGCATGGATTAACTGATGCAACTCTGCAATCCGTTTCCATGCGTTTCCCTGCAATTATCAGGGGATAATAACGTCCGAGTTCCGCTTCGACGCGAGCAAGAGCATTTGCCATTCTGTCGCGGTTTGAAGGGACGGAAAAATCGAGCAAAGGTTCATTGGAAAACTGCCTCAATGTGATAGGCCCCTTTCTCATGTTGCCCCTGCCCCCATCCGGCACCTGCAAATAGAAAAGCTCGCATCTTTCACGAGCGCATGTCCCATGTGAAGCCCGCTGCCAAATAACGCGACCTGACGGCAAACGCCGAAACATGTGTCTGCGCTCCTTTCCGAACACGGGAGGCCAAGCCGTTTCCAGCCAGACCCTTGGGCAACCTTATTTATATAGTTGCCACCGGCCGAACCCTCTCCGGGCATTGCCTGGTAAGAAGGAATGGCTCGGAGACGCTATACATCAAGTTCGACATGAACAGCAGGAATCCTACAACTTCCCGTTGAACAGCATTTGTGTTTTTGCTTTTTGCTGCGCCTACTTTAAACTTAGATTTGAGGAGAAACTCATGAAACCGTTGACGTCAGGAATCAGCCCTAAAGGACTGCGTTCCTGTCATCTTTACTTACTCGCGACACAATGTACACCAAAGCCATGAGAGCCAGGCCTCCAAGATCAGTAGCCCATCCCGGAACAATCAGCAATAGCGCTGCCAGAAAAGCGGCCACCCGGCACCACCATGGGAGCCGTCTTCGAAGCCAACCTTCGATGGCAACTGCCAAAGCGAAGACCCCGAGTATCGATGTGCAAACCACCAATAACAACTCATACCAATGCCCTTCCAAAAGCAGTGCACCGTTATAAACAAACATGAAAGGAACAATGAAGCCTGCCATACCCAGTTTCCATGCACTCCATCCAGTCTTCATCGGGTTGGCATCGGCTATGCCCGCTGCAGCATAGGCAGACAAGGCTACAGGGGGCGTGATGAATGAAAGACATGCAAAATACAACACGAACAGGTGCGCTGCCACAGGCTGAACACCCAGTGTAAAAGGAGAGTGGGTCTTTCATGTCCAACCTGCGCGAATAGACGCGCGAAAAATGGATTCTATGCTAAGGGAACAGCCATCCCTGATTCAGATGTTGATATAGCTGTTATCGTAGAAAACTGGACGGCGATTATGGGGATAAGCAGCCTAAACTGCTCAAGCTTGGTGGCTTCGTCAAAACTACAATTCTTCTGTTTCTTTGAAAAAGCACTGTAGGTGCCCATTAGGAAGCAGTGTTGCCACCTGATAATCAAAAATGTACAATACTAATCAAGAGAATCAAAAGGAGAAGGAAATACCACAGCCCATCTGAAGGCAAACTATATGGGAAGCAGTGCAACGGTTATTCATTGAAAACGGCAAGCTCTTATTGGGAACATGGCGGGGCATATATTTCTGTGAGTTTAACGAACCAAGGAATAGAAGTTGCTTGATCAAAATACTTCCGGGCTGATCCGATGTCCAACTCAATAATTCTACTTATGTCTTAGCCCTTTCCTTCTAGGTCATTTGGCCATGAATCTTCCCTCTAACGTTTTATCATGCGTCCCAATATTCCTTAGAAGAATGTTAGCTTCATTTCTTTCTTGCGTTTGCATATGTGCGTGATTTCTTAATTGACATGAAAACAAAATAGCCATTTAGCTCCCAAATCCTAACCCCGCCAAATATCGATTTTAGTTTATTCTCATACCATTCTTTTCTTCTCGTTACCATATACATTCTTCCGCCAATGGATAACCTGTTAAAACCTTTTTCAATGAACATTTTGGCTACAGAAAAATCTGTATGATATGGCGGGTTAGATAATACCACAGTAAAATCCGTTTCATCTAGGTTAGCAAAACCATCGCTCTTTTATATTTTTACTCCTTGAACGTTGTTCAACTGGCAATTCTTCCTTGACAATCGTATGGCTTCTTCATCAATATCTACCATGACAACATTGTGATCACCAATGATCTTAGCAGCTAAAATACCAACAACACCATATCCACAGCCTAGATCCAAAACCTTATCGGTTTCCTGAAAATCCACAACAGACAACATGGATAAGGTACCTGAATCAATACCTTTTGGTGAAAACACACCTGCACTTGTTTCAAAAACCAAGTCAATGCCCTTTATGTTCGTCTTAATCATGGCTTATATCTTCTTCTTTCCCTAAATACCCTATTATCGTCTTTGGCTATCTTAATCACTTGCCGTGCTCACGATAGGCCGGCCACGAGGCTCAACACAACGACTAACGGTGCGGTGATTACCGGCGTCTATGAACCCTGCTGAGGAAAGGCTGATAACCTCCGTAGCCTAAGTCGAACACTACGGTCCCTGCAACAGAGCAGGTCTAGGAATGTTTATCGCTCCTCATGAGCCTAGTCTGAGACATATCCGAGCCAGTTAGCCGCCTACCGGCAGCACATGGAAAAGCTGATTCTAAGTCAACAGAACATCTTTATAGCTACAAAGGCAAATACCCATATCAACCTATTCAATGCTTGAGTCTACTGTTTATCTCCTCCGGACTCTGTTTTCTTTCACCTTGGCTCTCGGCCCAGGCTTTCATGTTTTCATGCTCAGGATCTGTATCGTCTGCCATGACTCGTATGTATTCCATATATCCACCGATCCCACCTACATCCTCCGGAGGCCTTTCGCCCCTTCCATCTAGGTAAGTCACCTCAAATGCGTCGGAACGCACTGTCTTTTCAAGTGTTATCGTGTGATTCCATGAATCACCCAAATCATACGTGTACGTGACTTCCTCATGATCGGGGAAAATGTCTTTGAGTGCCGTGAACCGTTCCTCGAGGATATCGCAAGAGTTAACGTCAAACCATTGTAATGTCTCAAGATCTTCGCCCATTACTATCTGCTTTACCTTTGACCCCTGCCTTCTGGCTTCGAACATGTGAAGGTGATATCCATGCCAGTCAAAGACTGTCTGAATAACATCGTGCAGATGCAGAAAGGAGAGGACTGACGGCACCAAAACTCTTCTCCATATATCAAATCCTTCTATTTCAATCTGTACCCTCAGTTGATATAGCTCTACGTCTAGAACTGATTGACAAATGCCATTCCCATCCTCATCAAGGTAACTCTCAAGACACTCAATCATCTTCTTGATGGGAACAAAGTAATCATTACTCGATGAGCCCTGAAGAAGTCGTCCCGCTGAGATACTGATGTACCTTTGAATCAATGTACTTTCATCCAGACAGTGCTGCATGGCGCCTACTTCATAGACCGTCCGATTGAGCCTGGCGATCATGCTTCGGTTTGTCGTTTTCGAAAACTCAATCTCCCCAGCAGCCGCCATGTACCTTTCAATAACGGTTTCACAGATGCCTTCCATACGCAATGCCACAACAATAGCCTCCCGAATAAGGCCTTTCATCCTGGCAAGGTCCTTTGACCTCGGCCTGTATATGACCACAGGATATCTTGTTGCATTATTCATCAACACAATGGCTTTTCTCCTGTCAATATTGACTAAGTTAGCTTGCCAGGCCGTCAAGGCACGGGGCAACTCTTCGTAGCCCTCCGGAGATTTCAGTTCGCTTGGGTTAATTCCTGCCTTATCCAGCAAGGCTTTTGTACATTGAATAAGCACATGCATCACCCCTAAGCAGATATGGAACAAGTAATACTTCTTTCCGGCATTTTCTCTTCCTGCATCAGCAAGTCATTTTGTTAATATCTGATCTTCATCCCCTATTCTCTCTTTTTGTAAACCCCTAGGTCATCCTGGAAATCGCCCCTTTAGGGAAGTGGGGTCTTGAGCGTCCTTGCTGAACTATGCTAAATAATTAGAAGTGTGCTATTATGGAGGTGTTTTGGGCGATGGTATCATTCATTGATGAGTTTGAAGACCTTATCCTAAGAGACATGCAGAAGGAAGGATACGAGGCTGAAGAAGAAGAGCTATGTGGAAGTACTTCAATCCGCACTGAAAGAGCAATTAGGCATACGGAAGAATGAACAATAAGAAAGTACGGCGGCTGGCAGTAGGGTTTGCACTGCGCAAGGGGTTCGGACAGAAAGATTGTGGGAATGAATGCAATGATCTCATCCACATCTTCAATGTAAGTGCATTACAATCGGCGCTTTAACTCATTGTAGAAGTTCTCCCGAGTACCAATATGGATTATGTGGATTTCAACTTGATCGTGAAGTGCACGATAAACAATTCGGTATTCAGTTTTGTGGTGGTAAATGTTCAGCTTGCGGAGCTCGGCTAAATTGCCTGATAAGGGAATCCCTAAAGTAGGTTTCTGGGAAAGCACCTCTAAACTATCGAGTATTTTCTTGACTACCGGCTTATCTAGCTTTTTCAAGTTCTTTCTCACGCTATTCGGAACAATGATGGTATACATCATTTATTGTTCCTCTGGATCTAGTTCTTTGTTCAGATCTTCTAAGGTGGAATATTTACCATCGGTAATCTCTGACTGAACATCAGCGGACATGCTTAATAGGGCCTCTCCCAATTCCTTTTTCTTCTTGGGAATCATAGATGAGACTTCATATTCGCTATAGCCCTCATTAATTAAGTCTCGTCTAATGAGGTCTTCTAAATCTGAAAAGAAGTCTTTCTTAGTGATAATCAGTCTCCCTTTTTCATCAAGATTGACGAGGAGATTATCTTTGGGATTTAAGTTTGCTTTTCGTCTAAGCTCTTTAGGAATGGTGATTTGACCCCGTTCATTTATTCTTATGTTAAACATGCATTCACCTTCTTCTCTGAAATCAGAATGCTGAATTCAGTGTTATTATAACATATCTGAAGAAAACTGTGCATAAAAAAGGCGTGTCCAACTCGCATAACGAGAGTGTTTTCGGCTACGCCCCCAACAGTCGCTTCGCCCGAGTCCTGGCTGGGGACTTAGTGCAAGAAGGTGCAATTCCCATTCTAAAGGGAAGAGGATCAGCAATCACGAGCTCGCGAGCCTCGAAGTCGTAAGCTAGTAGAGTAGTTTTGTTGCCAGCATGTGTCATGTTACTTAGCCTCTCAGTCCTTATGTAATATTAATCACCATGAGCATGGACAGCGATCGTCGGCTGGCGGAGGTTCTCTACTTCGGCGAGCTGGATGAGACAGAGTATCTTCTGATGACAGAGACCTTGGGCCACCATTGCGCGGATAGATCTCTCAAAAGAGCCCGTGAGGAAATAATGGGGAGCCTTGCCAGGGGCTTACGTATGATTAATGACGTGGATATCTTAGAGTGTCCATTTTACCGAAGGCTGGAAAGAGGACTGCAGAGATTAGGACATTAGTATCAATCATGATCCGCATACTTTTTCTCCCAAAGTTCTTTACGGACCTCTTTGACCAGCTTGCTCAGCTCCTCTTCTGAATGGATTCCAGCCCTTTCTGCCTCTCCTTTCATTCCCTCCTGAAATTCGCGCAAAGCAATCATGGAGGAATTGGCAAAAATGATTTTGTCTCCTTGTTCTATGAAAACAACTTTATCTCCGGTTTCTAGATTTAGCTTTTTGCGAATCTCAATAGGAATCGTAATCTGCCCTTTTGAAGTTACTCTTGAGATTTCCATTGCACTTCCCCCATTTCCTTGCTTTCCTTACTTTCCTTACTTGCGTTCATTATGCCCCATGGGAAGGGAAATGTGGATTACTTCTAGCTTAGCAAAGCAAATGATCGTACCCACCTCTTAGCGGAAGCCTGATGATATTTCGGAATCCTTTAGCCGGAACACTAATAAATTCAATCGTGCCATGGTGTAGAGAAATAACTTGTTTTGCGATGACAAGTCCTAGCCCATGCTTTCTGTTGAGATAATCCTTGGATGCCAGGAGTTGCTCCGTGGGTTGGTTTACCTGTCCCAACTGCGCTTTGGTACAGCCTTTTCCGTCATCAGCAATGAGGATACACACATTTGGGGCTTCTTTTGTTATGCTGATGCGGATGGAACAACCCTCCGGATTGTGTTTCATAGAGTTTTGAAGAAGGTTGTTGAGAGCACGTTCCAGAAGTTTTCGATCAGCCTGGATAACAGGAGGTATTGTGTGTTCTTCCACTTCAAAATCGAAACTGTACTTGCCTGTGCGGTCTGCATTCATTGCATCCACAGCAATCTGGCGCAAGAGAGAAACCAGGTTCACAGATGAGAGATTCAGGGGAACCAGATTGTATTCCAAGCGTGATGTCATGTTCAGGTCATCTACTAATCTCTGGATAGTGGTGGCACCGGTTCGAATGAGCTGAACTTCTCTTCTCTCTTCAGCCGGAATAGATTTGCTTCGTTGCAATTTATCAGCATAGCCAAGTATCAGTGTGAGTGGCGTTCTAATGTCATGAGATACGCCTGCAATCCAATTAGCTCGTATAGTGTCTTTCTCCTGTAGTTTCTTTGAAGTGGCATTTATCGCTTCCGCCAGACAAGAGAGCTCGCCTTCCACCTGAATCGGCTGGATCGGCGTATTAGGCAACTTGCTCATGGCATCCGACAGGGGAATCAAGGTTCTCAAGAGCTTCTGCTTGGAAAACATGTAGATGATAAAGACCAGTATGATGTTGAGTCCAACATAGACTAGTGCAATCGCAGGGAGCTGCCTTGCATCATGAATGAGCATGTAGTTTCCTGGAAATTTGAAGTAGCTGTCCTTTGGATATCCGAGAACAAGCAGGCCTCGCTCGCAGAGGTAAGTGAATACCGGATAATCCTTCAGATAGTACCTTGAAAAAAGCGCTACATCTTTGCGTGAGAAGACTTTAGGGATATCCGGAGGCAACCTATGAGTCCAGACTAGTTCACCGGTGTCATTGTCCATGACTAGAGCCCAGATCCCATGCTGATCAAGCTTGTCCAGTGAAGTTGCTCCAATATGGATGTCAGACGGATTTCGGTTGATCTCTTGGACCATTTCTTCACTGATCATCCCTGGTTCCAGCTGAGACCTGCTGTTCTTCATGGAGGCATAGCCGATTCCAATAAAGGCAGCCAAATTGACAAAAAACAGAATCAACAGGGCAATCAGAAAAAAGAGAAGGTTTTTGCCGATGTACTTAGCGATAGAAGGCAAACTAGCTCCCTCCTTCCACAACTAACTTGTAGCCCAGGCCCTTCACGGTATGGAAGATGTTTCTTTCAAAGGCCCTCTATCTTAGCCTGGTCTATGGCGTTATGGTCCTGCTTCAAGGCACAGCCCTGCTTGGTGCAGGAAAGCTGCTTCTTGCGGAGACAAAAGGCCTTTTCGATGTGACCGTGTGTTACAGTCTGCAAGGCTTTGTGCTAGGCCTTCCCATCATCAGCTTCATGCTTGTCGTTTCTGCTTTGTTTGAGAACTTGTGGGTGCCTCTTGGGGTTGGTGTTTTTGGATACCTTAGTGGTTCTGTGCTACCCAATACAGTCCCTGTTCTTCTACTTATTCATCCCTTTTATCTATACACCCGCCTCTTCACTTGTGATGGATGCTGGATGATGAAGGAGCTAGGAGTCGCAGCCGGCGCTGCGGTAGTGTTCTTACTTATTGGTTGCATTTTGAGTCAGGAGAAGAAAATCGGATGAAAGGAGTTCAGTGCATGAATTTCCTCAGAAGTTTGCAGCTTGAATTGCAAAAAACGAAGCGAACGAAGACTGTCATTCTCTTTATTGTGACAGCAATATTCATGGTTTTTATGACCGGTATGAATTTAAATACAACGATTTCAACTTACCGGGACAAGATCATGGAGAATGTGTACTTTCAGGACAGCCTGGCATGGAATCTGTTCCTGCCCTTTCTCATGATCATTGTGGCAACGATGATGAAGGGGGTGGAAAGCAAGAATAACGGGTTTGTAAAAATGCTTTCCCTGCCCTATAACCCGTGGATGATGAATGCGGCAAAACTCTGTGTCCTGTTCTCATATATGGCGCTTGCATCCATAGTCTATCTGATAATTCATAATGTAGGTATGATGGCTGCTTTGAAAGCCATTAAGAGAGAACTTAGCGTACCTGTTGTTTATGACATGAAACTGGTGTTCATGGTGTTTACCCTTAATATAGCCGCCGTTACGGTGATTTGGATGATCTCGCAGCTTCTTTCAAGTCCCGTCTTATCAGCTGGGCTCAGTCTTTTCTTTGTGGTGCCCGGTGTACTTGTCGCCAATACCGAAGCTTGGATCGGATATCCCTTTGCCTATTCTATCCATGGACTCATTGGAGAACTGAAGTATCTGCATGGTGGGGGTGGAACAGGTGCGGAGTCAAAGGATTTTTTGACCTGTATTTTGGCAAGTCTCATTACAGTAATTCTTGCCTATGTTATCTCATCAAGACTCATTGGAAAAAATGAAATCAAATAGGAGGACGTGAGAATGAACAAAAATCAGCAAGCAAAAGAACTGTCTGTCAATGGAATTGTTGCATTCATGCTGAGCTTGTCCTGGATATCCAGCTTCTTTTTGAAGGACTTTGTGTCATGGCCCTTCTGGCAAAAAGCAGTTTATGCAGGTGGGATTAGTCTTTTGGTTCTCATCGGAACTATTCTTGGCTGGAAAGAGAAAAGGGCTGCAACCAGTGGAGTAAACCGTAGTCTGGGAACTGCCGCCTTTGTGATTGGTACATTGAGTATTGCAGCCGGTGGCGGTATTGCTATCATTGGGTGGTTAGCAGGAATGATGGGCGGAAGCATATCACTGCCGTAGCAATAAGAAAGTATCAGGGGTTTTCGGGGAAAGAAGTCTTGTTCGGAGGAACCAGCGTAGAAAGAGAAAATACGGAGTTCAAAGTCACTTATGTATAGTTCAACTCCAATCCTTAGGCTGCATACAAACACTTCACCTAACGATCAGGCATTCCCGATGCTCATATTTGGCTTAGAAGTGCAGGCCAAACCGTAGTGCGCGTCACTTTGGTCTGGACAAGCCGTCTCGACGGGTTCAACCAGCGGTGGCTGTCTGCTAGAACTCAAAGCCTCTGCTTCTTACCGAAGCTTACAAATATTACTATGAGTTATTTCCACTCAATAGTGACTTCTCCCTCTAAAAAGATAACTACCATCTTTATAAGGAGACTGCCCTTCTTATGTCCAACCTTTATGACTCAATGTTTAGAGACATACAGCCTTGAGGTTTCAGCGTTGAAACCCAACACAAGAACTTCATGAAATTTGCGCTCCTCGAAAAACACTTCTTCCTCCCCTTCCCTCGCCTGACCAGTGCTAAATAGACGAAATGCCACATACAAGCCAAGCGTGTGACATTACCTGCGTGTCCAGTAAGTAAGAGGCCTTATAGGATACTCATCCTACTGAACTACGAATAAAGGATTAGGAGGATAAATGCAGAAGAATTAGGAATAGTTATATTCTATGGTAGTTATTGTAACACGCTGCAACCTGCTGCAATAAACTCCAAAATCATACTGAAAATACGGGCAGGTGGACATGTGTGGGTAAGATTTTCAATGTCTTCAAAGTTCGGGATCAACTTGTCACTGACTTCGAGAAATACGTAACCGGATTCATACATATCAATGACGAACGGATCCGGAGCAAGGTACATGAAGAATTCCAACGCGGGCTTCTGTGGCCGGAACCTTTGATACAGCTAAACTCCTCTTATGAGCAAGCAAACTACATAGATGATCTTGTCGAAGAGGGCATACTGCATCCTGAATGCAGCAGGATTTTCCGCCATGGCAAGACCCATGACAGCCCGGGCAAACCGCTTCGTCTTTACAAGCATCAAGAAGAAGCTATTCGTGCAGCAACCGGCGGCAGCAACTACGTTCTTACTACAGGAACAGGTTCCGGTAAGAGTCTCGCTTTCATAATTCCCATCGTCAATCATATCCTTAAGGCAGGTTCGGGCAACGGCATACAGGCAATTATCGTTTATCCCATGAACGCACTGGCGAACAGCCAAATGGAAGAACTCGCCAAATATCTCAAACATGGATACCCCAAAAACCGTGAACCGGTGACCTTCCGGCGATATACAGGACAAGAAGGCATGAAAGACCGTGAGGAGATTAAGGAGAACCCGCCTGACATTCTTCTTACGAACTACGTCATGCTTGAGCTGATACTGACTCGTGTTCATGAGAAAGGATTGGTGCAAGCAGGAAAAGACCTCCGATTCCTTGTCCTCGATGAACTGCATACTTATCGCGGCCGTCAGGGTGCTGATGTGGCAATGCTGGTTCGCCGCGTTCGAGAAGCCTTTGAGGCGCCGAATCTACAATGTATTGGGACTTCAGCCACTTTGGCAAGCGAAGGCACCTTTGACGAGCAAAGAAAACAGGTGGCTCATGCGGCAAGCCTTCTTTTTGGCGATTCAGTTATGCCTGAGAACGTCATAGGCGAAACACTATGCCGGGTGACTCAGGAACGAGATCTCTATGATCCTCAGTTTATTGAAGAGCTCAGATATCGAATCTCTCATCCTGAAGAATACCCCATAGACAATTATGATACGTTCACCAATGATCCTTTGTCTATCTGGATAGAGAGCGTCCTTGGTGTAGGTCGGGAGAAGACAACCGGAAGGCTTATTCGTCAAATCCCTATGAGTATAACGGGATCCAAGGGCGCTGCGCGAAAGCTTGCGGAGCTTACAGGGGTTGATAAAACTCTTTGTGTGGAGGCAATTCAGAATCAGCTCGCCGCAAGCTATGATCCTTCAAATGCGCATCCGGAAAGCAAGACTGCGCCTTTTGCTTTCAAACTTCACCAGATGATAAGCAGAGGCGATACTGCTTACTCATCTCTTGAACCCCCTGGCAAACGCTACATAACCCTTAGAGGACAACGTTATGTCCCGGGTGAAGACAGGTCGCGGGTTCTGTACCCTCTCGCATTCTGCCGTGAGTGTGGCCACGAGTACTACTGCGTAACCCGGAGCGTTCAACCTGAGACCGGTGAATTGCGGTATGAACCTCGGCAGTTTGGAGATGAACCTATCGATAGGGACAAGAGCAATCATAACTTCTTACACGGCTATCTTTACATCGATGAGGACAAGCCTTGGCCTGCAGATTATGAAGGAGTTGCAGCCAGGGTTCCGGGCAGCTGGGTGGAAGATTCGCCGGCGGGACAAAGAATCAGGAGACACTACGAAAATAAGGGAAGAGTCCCATGGCTGGTCCATGTTCGACCTGACGGAATAGCTGCAAAACCCGGGGACGATGATGCGGTTGCCTGCGCCTTCATACCCTCGCCTTTCCAGTTTTGCCCGTACTGCGACATCTCCTATGTTTCCGCTCGAGGCGGAGAGTACGGCAAGCTGGCTACTTTGGCCACAGAAGGGCGCAGCAGCGCAACTACGATAATCAGCCTCTCCGTGGTGCAATCACTCAGGAAATGCCCTGAACTATCCGAAAGCACTCGCAAGCTTCTCAGTTTCACGGACAATAGACAAGATGCATCACTGCAAGCAGGCCATTTTAACGACTTCGTCCAGGTAGGCCTAATCCGTTCCGCGCTCTTCAAAGCCATGGAACAAGCGGGAGACAGCGGGCTGACTCATGATATGCTCCCTATCAAAGTCCTTGATTCTATGAATCTGCCTCTCGAAGCATACGCCCCTGTCAGCGAGAGCGGTCTTGACTACCAAGCACGGATTCGGGCTCGTAAAGCTATGCAGAGTGTCCTGGATTATCGGCTGTATTGTGACCTGGAACGAGGTTGGCGGGTTACGTCACCCAACCTCGAGCAGTGTGACTTGCTCAGGATAGAATACATGGCTTTGGATGACTTATGCAGCGACGAAAGCATGTGGGACGGAAAGCATCCGGCATTGACAGACGCGTCACCTGAGACCAGAAAGGTTGTATGCGGTGTACTTTTAGACTACATGAGACGCGGCCTCGCCATCAGCGCAGAGTGCCTAAACCCCGACTATGGCAATGTTATTCGGCGGAGAAGCGAGCAAGATCTTATTGAGCCTTGGGTCATAGATCCCGAAGAGCGAATGAGAGAAGCTGCCGCATTATTCCCTTGCCCCCGTCCTACGACGATACGTTCCAGACCTGACGATCTATATGCTTCCGGAAGGGGTCTTTATTGCAATTATCTCAGACGAAACACAACATTCATCGACTATCCCGCAAGGCTCAGCCTGGATGACGCAGAAATTATTCTAAGAGACCTTCTGAGTGTACTCATGTACGGAGGGCTAATCACTGAAGTTCCAAAATACCGTCGGCAGATTGAAGATGTCCCGGGCTACCAGGTTAAAGCCAGCGGTATGATATGGAAGGCCGGGGACGGGACAAAGCCCAGGCCTGATCCATTACGGACATGGCCCGGCTCAGAGAAGCTTGAAAGAGCTAATCCATTCTTCATAGAGCATTACACTAAAAAAGCCGGAGACTTCCAGGGCATGGAAGGAAGAGAACACACTGCCCAAGTGACAGCTGAACACAGATTGGAAAGGGAAAAACGGTTTCGTGAAGGGCGCCTCCCTGTGCTTTACTGTTCTCCTACTATGGAACTGGGAATTGATATTCGGGATCTTGCAGTAGTCAATATGCGAAACGTTCCCCCGAGTCCTGCAAATTATGCCCAACGTAGCGGCCGTGCAGGTCGGAGCGGGCAACCTGCTCTTGTGGTCACCTATTGTTCGACTTTCAGTTCACACGATCAGTATTTCTTCCGCAGACCCGGCTTGATGGTGGCAGGCTCGGTTCTGCCGCCTCGTATGGAGTTGGCAAATGAGGATTTACTAAGAGCCCACGTCCACGCCATACTCCTCATCGAAGCTGAAATCTCATTAGGTTCATCTATGGTTAGCGTTCTTGATGTGTCAGGCGACAATCCAACTCTTGCGATAAATGAAAGTATTGCATCAGCCCTTCGTGACCGTAGCATACTCGAGCGTGCGCATGCTTCAGCTCAACATGTGCTGGAATCATTAAAACCTTATCTACAGGGTGCTGATTGGTATACAGATCGCTGGCTTGAGGATGTTCTGAATCAGGCCTATATTAGTTTTGACCGTGCTTGCAATCGCTGGAGAGATCTTTATCGATCAGCTAAGGCTCAAGCGGACAGGAACTACAAAATAGAAACTGATATGTCGTGTACTGATTCCCGCAGGAAAACCCGGGCCGGCCGGTTACGGGAAGAGGCAGTACGCCAGCTTAGTTTATTAGCCAATGATGGGAGTTACGAAGACTCTGATTTCTATCCTTATCGCTATTTCGCCGGGGAAGGATTCTTGCCGGGGTATAACTTCCCTCGCTTGCCTCTGTCCGCATACGTCCCTGGCCGGCGTGGTCCGAGGGGAAAGTCAGAGTATATTTCCCGACCGCGATTCTTAGCTATATCTGAATTCGGCCCAAGATCCTTTATTTACCATGAGGGTGCGCGCTATCAAATCCGAAAGGTTATCCTGCCACCCCAATTTGTCGAAAGGGATGGGAACAAACTTGCCCTGGAGGCCATAAAGCAATGCACTGCATGCGGCTGTGTCCATCCCTATAATGACGGTGATGACATCAATATCTGTTCCAACTGCGGACATAAGCTTGGGAGCGCTTTGACGAATCTTTTCAGAATGACCAACGTCGTAACGGAGCGGGCTGCACGCATCAACTGTGATGAGGAAGAAAGGCAGAGAATGGGCTATGACATTAAAGTAGGTTTCAGATTCGCTATGATCGGGGGCAAACCAAGTTTCAGGGTAGCCCAAGCCTTCCACGGAAACGATGAAATTGCGACAATCACATACGCTCCTTCCGCCACTATCTCAAAGATAAGCCTGGGATGGCTCAAGCGTAAGGAAGATGAAGCCCTTCCCGGCTTTGTGCTTGATTTGGAAACAGGACGATGGGCAAGAGGTAGCAAGCTTGTGGAACGAGATGATGAATCAGCACCTGATGAAGATGAGATGGCAAATAGCAAAGAACGTGTTATTCCGTATGTTGATGACACCAAGAATTGTCTCATATTCAAGCCTGCTCATAAGCTTGACAAATCCGCCATGGCCACGGTTCAGGCGGCCCTTAAGAACGCTGTTCAAGTCAAGTATCAACTGGAAGATTCGGAACTTGCCGCCGAACCGCTTCCTGATAAAGAGGATCGACGTCTCATTCTTCTTTATGAAGCTTCCGAAGGGGGCGCAGGAGTCCTCCGTAACCTCGTCGACGATCCAAACGCCTTATCAGAAATTGCATCTTGCGCCTTAAGAATATGTCATTACGATCCTGATACATTGGAAGACCTCGGCTGCGCCTCCGAGGACGAAGAAGGATGCGAGGCTGCATGCTATGACTGTTTGATGAGCTATTCGAACCAGATGGATCATGCAATCCTCGACAGAAAACATGACAAAGTCGTCGAGCTCCTCAGGAAGCTGCAAGACTCACGAACAAAAGTCTCTTCGGTAGGCAAGCCACGGGGAGAGCATTTAGAAGCTTTGCTGGCTAAGTGCGAGTCTGATCTTGAACGGAAATGGCTGAATTACATTGCAGATCTTGATCTGAGGCTTCCGACAGAAGCCCAGAAATACCTGGACGTAGCAGATACAAGGGTGGACTTTTACTATGAAATTGACTCTGCCCCCGCAGTGGCTGTATACATAGACGGACCCGATCACAGGATGAATGACCGAGCAAAGGTTGACGGAAGGCAAGAGAAAGCCCTTACAGAGCTGGGCATTATGTGCCTCCGCTTTGGATATGACGATGATTGGGAACGAATCATATCAGAACACCCAAACATCTTCGGGAAGATAGGACGCGAAGCCGGAAGTGGTGATGCAACATGACAGATACAGGCTTCTCCGTAGGGACCTTAGTACGTGCCAGAGGCAGAGAATGGGTGGTGCTTCCGGGTTCTGAAGAAGACTTCCTGCTTCTTCGCCCCCTAGGTGGCGAAGGAGAGACAGCAGGCGTATCAACTGCCCTTGAGGCCATAGAATCCGCCCACTTTGATCTGCCCAATCCTGAACACATTGGAGAATCATTTTCCTGCAGAATGCTTCGGGATGCAGCAAGGCTATCATCCCGGGCATACTGCGGCCCTCTTCGCTGCCTCGGCAGGATAACAGTGGAGCCCCGACCTTATCAGCTTGTACCCCTTTTGATGGCTCTTAAGCTCAATCCTGTCAGAATACTTATCGCTGATGACGTAGGCGTAGGCAAGACGATAGAGGCTTGCCTGATAGCCCGCGAGCTTCTTGACAGAGGCGAGATCAACAGAACCGCGGTTCTCTGTCCTCCTCACTTGGCAGAGCAATGGCAAGCTGAACTTTCGCAGAAATTCCATATTGAAGCTGAGCCGGTCCTGTCATCCACTGCTTCCCGCCTTGAACGCAACTGTGCCATGGGACAATCCCTTTTTGAAGTCTATCCCCATGTCATTGTCTCTCTTGACTTCATAAAATCAGACCGCAGACGTGAAGAATTCCTAAGGACAGCTCCTGAGTTCGTAATTGTTGATGAAGCTCACACGTGCGCTTTCGGCTTTGAAAGACGAGGAAGACATCAGCGGCATGAGTTAGTATCAAAACTGACTGCTGATCCCAAACGCCACATGGTGTTTGTCACCGCCACTCCCCACAGTGGCAAAGAAGATGCATTTCGCTCACTCATTAGCTTCCTCGATCCTGAGTTTTCGGATTTCCCGGAGGATCTTTCCGGGCCTGAAAACGAGAACCATCGCCGCAAATTGGCCCAGCATTTCGTTCAGCGCAGACGGGCTGATATCGAGCATTATCTCGATTCCCAAACACCGTTTCCAAAACGCAATTCCAGGGAAGAGCATTACACCTTACACCCTGAATACAAGCAGCTATTCGACAGGGCGATAAACTATGCCAGGGACACTGTTGCAGATGATTCAGGGGGACCCCATAGACAGAGGGTGCGTTGGTGGTCAGCCTTGGCGCTTCTTCGTGCATTGGCTTCCAGCCCGAGGGCAGCTGCAGCCACTATGAGGACACGAGCAGGTGTTGCTGACGCAGAGACAGTAGAACAAGTCGACGAAATAGGAAGACGGACCGTATTTGACATTGACGCAGATGAGCAACTCCCTGAGGGTCTGGATGTTATCCCGGGAAGCATTACTATTGAAGAGGATGAAACCCAGGCAGATAAAGTCGACCGAAGCGAAAAGAGGCTGCTTTCACGCATGGCGCACCAAGCGGAATCCCTTGAAGGAGATAAGGACCATAAACTGAGCAAGATGGTAGACTTCGTGAATGAGCACTTAAAAGACGGTTTCAGCCCTATTATTTTCTGCCGTTTCATCCCCACTGCTGAATACGTCACTGAAGAACTGAGAAAGCGTCTCCCGGATGACGTGGAAGTCGCCTGCGTGACAGGGACATTGCCTCATGCTCTCAGAGAAGAGAAGGTTAAGGATCTTGCAAATCACAAAAAGCGAGTGCTTGTAGCCACCGATTGTCTGTCAGAAGGCCTTAACTTGCAGGAAAGCTTCAACGCTGTGATTCACTACGATCTTTCTTGGAACCCTACAAGACATGAACAACGTGACGGACGTGTAGACAGGTTCGGCCAAAAAAGCCCGGAGGTACGCGTTCTTACATATTACGGCCTCGATAATCAGATAGACGGTATCGTCTTGGACGTGCTGCTCCGAAAACATGAGACTATCAGAAACAGCCTTGGCATTTCAGTTCCCGTGCCGCTTGACACAGAAGCTGTGGAGGAGGCAATCATTGAAGGCCTCCGGCTCCGTAGGCCGGAACACGCTGTTCAACTTGTGCTCCCGGGCATGGAGGAACAAGTTTACGTAGCCGGAGCGGCATTTGATGCCCTTTGGGAAAAGTCTTTTGAGAAAGAAAAGCGTTCCAGAACCATGTTTGCCCAAGATGCGCTGAAACCTGATGAAGTGCTGGACGCGCTTGCCGAAGCTCAAGGATCCATCATGACCCCTGCTGATGTTCAGCGTTTCTTCATAGGCGCAGTCGAGAGCTTCGGAGGAGCAGTCCGCTCCCATAATGGCGTGGCAACGTTCAATCTCAAAGAGATGCCTCGTGACTTACGGGATACATTAGCTGCACCTGAAGTATTTGAGGCAGCCTTTGACCTGCCGGTGCCTGAAGGAGTCACATGGCTTAAACGCACCCACCCCTTTGTCGAATCCATGGCTTCGTATGTTTTTGAGTCTGCTCTCGATCCCTACGGAGAAACAGTCGCGCGCCGGGTTGGTGCAATGATGACAGACGCTGTCTCAAAACTGACTACTTTGCTCCTGGTTCGCTACAGGTACGACATAACAACATACATCAACAACAAAGAAGGTTCACAACTGGCTGAGGAGTCCGTCACTCTGGCCTATGAAGGACTTCCAAATGAACCTCTTTGGCTCAATGAGGATCAAACCCACAGGCTCCTTGATGCGGAACCCACAGGTAATGTCTATCGCGAGCAAGCACTGCACTTCGTGAAACAGGCAGTAGCAGGGTATGAAGGATTCATGAAGCATGTAGAAGAGACTGCAAGTCAAAGGGCTACTGCCCTGCTTACTGCACATAGGCGAGTGCGTTCGGCTGCACGGATGAAGGGTGTACGCTATAAAGTTGAACCTCGTCTGCCTGCGGATATCCTGGGCATTTATGTTTACTTGCCTGACAACAGAAGGAGGAGGAACACATGAGGGGACGCGTGAACGGGCACTTTGCCGCAGTACGAACAGAAGGCGGGCTCCTGCCTCCTGATCTCATGCAGCGAGTAGCTGCAGGAGACCGTTCTCTCCCCGGACTTACTCCTGAATCCTATCACCTTGCCCGAGGTGAAAGGCTAAATGAAACGATTGCCCGTTCATGGAATAGAGTACGCAGCGCTTGGCATGGATTTATGGACGTGCTCTTGCAACTTCCTGAGAATGAGCCTGCCATCGGCCTGACACGTGAGCGCTGGCTCGGGGTAATCTTCCAAGAGCTCCATTATGGAAGGCTCCCCAGGGCAGGCGGACTGGAACTCGACGGCAAGACTTATCCCATATCCCACATATGGGGTGACATCCCCATACATTTGGTAGGCTATGGCGTGGATCTGGACAAGCGCACTCCCGGAGTGGCAGGTGCAGCCCGCAGCAGTCCCCACGGACTTGTACAGGAATACGTCAACCGTAGCGGGGATCACCTCTGGGGGATTGTGTCCAACGGGCGCAAGTTAAGACTCTTGCGAGACAATGTAAGCCTAACCCGCCAATCCTATGTGGAATTCGATCTTGAAGCGATAATGGAAGGAGAATTGTACTCAGACTTTGCCCTCTTTTGGCTGCTGTGTCACCAATCAAGGCTTGAAGGTGAAGAGCCAGGCGACTTCTGGCTTGAGAAATGGGCACAGATGGCGAAGGAACAAGGGACGCGCGCACTGAACGAGTTGAGAGATGCGGTAGAAAAGGCTGTTGAGCTCTTTGGCGCAGGCTTCCTTGGATACTCAGGAAACCACGAATTACGCAGGAAACTCAGATCCGGCGAGCTTTCCCCGGAAGAGTACAAAAACCAACTACTTCGATTGGTTTACCGGATCATATTTCTCTTCGTGGCAGAAGACAGGGATCTGCTTCATCCCGAGGAAACCGGCGAGCACGTAAGAGAGCGTTACTCAAATCACTACTCTTTAGGACGCCTTCGAAAACTTGCAGAGCACACCCGCGGCAGTAAACACCCTGACCTTTACCGTTCGATTCAAGTAGTCATGAAAGCTCTCGGATCTGATGACTGCACTCCTGAAATCGGGCTTGCTCCAATGGGAGGAGGACTATGGGCGCCGGAATTCGTGCCGGATCTTGCCTGTGCAGACATTTCTAATGCAGATTTCTTGGCTGCCATAAGAAAACTTGCGTTCATGACAAAAGACGGTGTAAGGATGGCTGTCGACTATAAGAATATCGGAGCTGAAGAGATAGGAGGGGTATATGAATCCCTCCTTGAGCTTACGCCGGATATGGATATTGAGTCAGGTCGTTTTGAGTTAATTGAGGTTTCAGGAAGCAGCCGTAAGACAACAGGATCCTACTATACTCCTTCCGAGCTCATTCAATGCCTGCTTGATTCAGCCTTGGATCCTGTCTTAAATGAAGCAGCCCGAAAGCCCGAACCTGAAAAGGCTATCCTTTCGCTCAAAGTATGCGATCCGGCGTGCGGAAGCGGTGCATTTCTAATTGCCGCAGCTCACCGAATGGCGAGAAAGCTGGCTTCGATTAGAACAAGAGATGATGAGCCTTCCCCCGGAGAAGTGAGGAAGGCTTTACGTGACGTAATCGGCCATTGCATCTATGGTGTTGATCTGAACCCCATGGCTGTGGAACTTTGTAAGATTAACCTATGGATGGAGACAATGGACAAAGGGAAACCCCTTTCATTTCTTGACCACAGGATACTGGTGGGCAACAGCCTTCTCGGTACAGTGCCTGCACTCATGAACAAAGGAATTCCTGATAATGCTTTTTCGCCTATCGTGGGAGACGACAAGAACATCGCTGCACGATTCAGACGACAGAACCGTGAGGAGCAGAACATGACTGCACTGTTCGTTGCGGACGGCACAGGATACACAGAATCCCCTATCGCCGTACAGATAGCATCGGGATTAGCTAGACCCATAGTAGAGATCGATGCCTTGTCCAATGATGTCATTTCCGAGATCAATAAGAAATACCTTCATTATCGACAGTTTATTGAGTCGTCTGAGTATCGCCGTCTCAAGTTCGAAGCTGACGCGTGGTGCGCTGCGTTTGTATGGGAAAAGACAAAAGGGGCACCACCTGCGATAACAAATGCGGTTTATGAATTAATAAGAAAGATGCCTGATTCAGTATCTCCGGAGGTTCGTAAAGAAGTAAATCGACTGGCTGATCAGTACAAATTCTTCCATTGGCATCTGGCCTTTCCCGATGTTTTCAAACTGCCCATCTACGGGGGGCAGTCAGAGAATACGGCTATGGGATGGTCAGGCGGATTCGATGTGGTGTTGGGGAATCCACCGTGGGAGAGAGTGAAGCTCCAAGAAAAAGAATGGTTTGCCGGCAGATGCCCGGAAATCGCTAATGCTCCTAATGCAGCAGTTCGAAAACAGATGATAAAGGAGTTGAAAAAATCAGACCCTTGGCTGTACAGGCATTTCATGGCGGATCTTCGCAAAGCGGATGGGGAAAGCCACTTGATTATGAATAGCGGGAGGCATCCCCTTTGCGGATGCGGAGACGTCAATACGTACTCCGTATTTGCAGAGACAATGCGAAGCATTATCTCACCTGTAGGACGAGTAGGCACAGTGATACCTTCAGGCATTGCCACGGATTTTACAACTAGATTCTTTTTCCAAGATATCATAGGAGCAAGAGGTACGCCTGCCCTTATTAACTTTTATGACTTTGAGAACAGGCAAAAGCTTTTCCCGGATGTTGACAGCCGGATGAAGTTCAGCCTGGTAACGATGACCGGCCTAGGACGACCGGCCCAAAAAGGTGCGGATTTTGTCTTTTTCGCCCAGCGAGTTGAAGAGCTTACGGATGAAGACCGTCATGTGCTTCTGACAATTGAAGACATCAAATTGCTTAATCCCAATACTCTTACCGTTCCGACATTCAGGTCAAAGCGAGATGCGGCACTCACGAAGAAGATCTATCAGCGTGCACCGATACTTATTAAGGACAGCGCAAGGGAGAAGTCTGAGGAGAATCCATGGGGGCTAAGCTTCCTGAGAATGTTCGATATGACTAATGATTCTGACCTCTTTCGCACTTGGGCCCAGCTTGAGGAGGAAGGTTGGCATCTTGACGGTAACACCTTTGTGAGGGATGGAAAGAAGTATCTACCCCTCTATGAGGCCAAAATGGTTCATCATTATGACCATAGATGGGTGACGTATCTCCGAGATGGAACAACTACGAGGGAGCTGACTCCTGAAGAGAAGGCAAATCCCAACCGATGTGTTATGCCTAGGTACTGGGTACCTGAAGAGGAAGTGGAGGCAAGGCTCGCTGACAAGTGGGATAGAAAGTGGCTGATGGGGTGGAGGGATGTTACAAATACGACAAACGAGCGGACGGTAATTGCTGGAGTAGTACCGAGAGTAGGCGTAGGCAACACATTTCCGCTCATGTTCAGCGCAACTGCAACCAAATATGAATTGTTATGCCTATTGGCTAACTTTTCTTCTCTTGCCCTTGATTACTGTGCGCGTCAAAAGATAGGAGGCACTCACCTCACCTACCATTATATGAATCAATTGCCAGTAATATCTCCATCAACTTACAACCAAAATGCGCCGTGGACTCAGGATGAATCAGTGGAACAGTGGATCATACCTCGGGTGTTTGAGTTGCTATGCACGTCTCACGATTTGACACCCACACTCACCAATGATTTTCTTAGCAGCAGTCCGTTCCCATGGGACGATGAACGACGTTTTCTCATTAGGTGCGAACTTGATGCAGCATTCTTTCACTTGTATGGCTTGGCCCGGGATGAGGTTGAATACATTCTCGATACATTCCCGATTGTGAAGAGAAATGATAAAAAGGCATACGGAGAGTATCGAACCGCACGAGTGATTCTTGGAATCTACGATGCTATGGCTGAAGCCATGGAAGGTACAACCACTTACGAAGCACCATTGGATTGGGCTTAGGTTGCGTGAGATTCAAGCAGTCCATAAGAATGATTCACCGCGAGGAATATGGGAGATCAGCGAGAAAGGACTTGTGTATCACCTTCTCATAGCAATCGAAAGAACCCTTCGTGACAATAGGGTACATGACTCATGGACGGCTGTTCGCGATGTCCTCTCAAGCCGCCAGGCAGTTACGGTAGTCCTTCCGACTGCCGATAACGGAACCCTTTTAGGATCTGCAAAGGCTCGACACCCGAACCTGAGCATCTGAGGATTTATGACGCTCTTGGCGTGCCCCATGAAATTATAACTCCCATCAAGACATGGTCCGGCCAATAGCGACCAATTTTGAACCGCAACACGCTCTGAGCCGGGTGTTGTTTTTTTTAAGTGCGGAAGTTAGGTATGCTTTGCCTTTCCATAAGTACTGCACTATAATAAAATTATAAGGAAATAATAAGCCTCTAGGGGAGCCGGATCGCCGGCTGAGACGCGGGATGCCCCGCATACCCTCATCGACCTGATCTGGGTAATACCAGCGTAGGGAAGAGGGCAATTAGACTCCACGGCGTATATGCGGCGTGGTTTTCTTGTTCTCCTAGGGCACAAGGAGGCTTGTGTCATGCAAAACTCAAATTCCCGTCTAAAAGTGTTTCCTAACATCAGAACCTTGGCGGAAGCGTCAGCTATGGTTGGATTGGCTGCGGTCCTGTACCTTATCAAAATCTACCAGCTTCCACAGGGCGGCTCAGTAAGTGCAGGAAGCATGGTTCCCATTCTGTTCCTCGCTTTACGAAACGGACCGGCAATAGGTGCATTCGCAGGAAGCATTTTCGGTTTGATTCAGTATCTGGTTGAACCGTTTTTCTTTCACCCAATCCAATTCCTCCTGGATTACCCTGTCGCAATTGCAGCTTTGGGCATCGCAGGATTCTTCCCGCGGCATCCCTACTTAGGAGTTACTTTGGCTTTAGGAGCTCGTTTTCTATGTCACTTCATTTCAGGAATTGTGTTCTTTGCTTCATACGTGCCTGAAGGAATGAGTCCTATCTTATATTCAATCTCGTATAACATAGCTTACCTGTTGCCTGAGCTAATAATAAGCCTTATAGTAATCTGTCTGTTACGAAAGAAGATTAGCCATGTTGCAGAATGAAAGAGAATCATACTGGGCCTTGCTGGGCCTCGGCGCACCGTATGACTCCTCGGACGTCGAGGCCGTAAAGGCCTTGCTTTCCGAAAAAGGTTCTTCTCCGTTTGTTATTGCGGCTGACGGTGGTTGCGACCTGATTGCATCGCTTAACCTTTGTCCTGATGTAGTCATCGGGGATATGGATTCAATATCAGACGGCAAAATGGAAAACTTGCGAAAACGTGACATACCTTTCATTATCCATCCTAAGGAAAAGGATAAAACCGACTCTCAATTAGCCTTTGAATTTGCCAAAAACTTGGGGTACGATGAAATGGTCTTAATGGGCGCTCTCGGCGGCCGGCTTGACCATACCATTGCTAATATCTCAATGATAGGTGCGTATCTCCTTGAATCCGAAGTAGACGAGGTGCGATTGATCGGCGGTGGACATGAAATCATAATCTTGAGATCACAGGCAACGGTATCCGGAAAATCAGGGGAAACGGTTTCCTTAATACCACTCACTCCTACTGCAGAAGGCGTAACCATTACAGGTTTTCATTACCCACTGGATAATGCTGTTCTCAAATGGAGTGAAACCCTTGGCATAAGCAATTACCTTGAAAAAGAAATCGCCACAATCCGAATAAGGAGCGGCATACTGCTTGCCATAAGACGTTACTGCTGAAAAACTTAATCCAATCCTACCCTGTTTTCTGCGGTATTCACCTGTTATCCCTTTTCTTCCGGGCTGTTCCCGATATGTGTCAGTATGCCGCGTAGTCTGATCCGGGAAAAGTACTTTCAGAACCTAAGGAGGTGACTGATGTGGCTCGTCGAGGAAGAAATCAGATAATGGTTCCTCAGGCAAGACAGGCTATGGATAAGTTCAAGTACGAAATTGCCAACCAAGTCGGAGTCGACATGGATCAGAACGGCGGATATCTGGGACATCTGCCTTCTGCAGTGCTTGGACAAATCGGAGGCCAGATGGTGCGCAATATGATAGCTGCTGCTCAGCATTCCCTTAGCCAGCAGGCCACAACCGGATTAACACAAAGCTTCACCGAGGCCTTGCAAGGCAGCAAGGTGAACTTAACCAGCGGCTATACCAATGAGACTAATTTTGCGCCCCATGTAGATATCAGCAAGTCGCCCATGGGTGGACCAATCGGAAATGCCTAAAATGAAATAATCCGCGTTAGGTTGCGAACAGCATTAAAGTAGCAGCCTAACCCTACAAACTCCGCAAGGCTAATCCCTTGTCATTCTAAGTTTTCAGAGATATGGGGTGCCTTGCGGTACATATTTCCTTCGCAGAACCTTATCCGGATGTCATTTACGTGTGTCAGGGATAATCACTATAGGAGTTCCCCAGTCAGCAAGGGTTTCGTTGTGGGACAGGATAAGTATCTGCCGTTCATCTGCAAGGCGCAACAGGGCATCCCCAATATTATTAAGCCTCTCACTGTCACATGTAACAAACGGGTCATCAAAAATGAGCGGTAGATTAATGTCAGATGAGACAAGATCCGCGATTGCAAGTCTGAAAGATATATAGAGCTGATCCTCGGCGCCTTTGCTAAGTTGAGCGATATCGCACGGTCTGCCTTCTACATCGAGACTGATTTGGAAATCATCATCTATTTTGACAGCGCGGTCAGATACTCCCGTAATCCTTTGGAAGTGTCTTGTTGCAGCCTCTTCCAGTCGGGTCCTGCAAGATGCATGGAAATCTCTGACTGCCAGCTCAAGCTCAAGATATGCCTCAGTTAAAGCATCTGCCTGAAGTCTTATCTTCTCCCGTCTTTCTTTTGCCTCCTCCAGCTCAAGTTCAGCCCGGGCTATGTTAAGCGGACTCTCCCGCTCAAGAGCACCCAGCTCGTACCTGCATTCATTGACGGAATCCAAAAGTTCGCTTACCTCTTTCTCTAAGCCCCGGACTGCAGCATCCAGTGATCTCACGTACTCATCGACTTTCAGAGGGTCATCCGCAACTTGCATTCCGGGAAGACCGGGATTCTTATGAATCAGCTCCTGCCACCTGTTCTCTGCGCCAAACGCTCTTGTCCGGCATTTCGTTACTTGAAGACTCAATTCCTCCACGGATGTAATTTTATGGTCATCGAAGATTTTCTTAAGAAGCTCTTCTTTATTTTCCAAAGAGATCTTTCTCTCTCGGAAGTCTGACCATCTTTTTCTGGCAAGTTCAGGATCTCCTCCTGCTGCATCCAATATGGATGTAAGCTGCATTTTAGCTTCGTTATAGCGAGTTTCCACCTGTTTTCGCTCTGGCTCCTGACTTATCAACCTCTTTTTTTGTTCCGTCATGACAGCTTCAAGATTCTCTTCGGCCCTCCGGAGCTCTTCATATCTCTCAACCTCACCTTGAACACTTGCCCACCAGGCATCATCACAGCTTTCAAGGAACTCAATGAGCTCCCCGACATTGGCGGTGCAGTCACCGTACATTGCAATCTTCACAAAGTCAGCGATCTCCTGCCATTCGCGGGACACGTCAGGCGAAGATATAACGCATAGAGATGCTGCTCCGGGTTCACACCCAAAATGCCGCTTGGCGAACTCAGATGCCCGCTCAGAAGCCTTATCCTTTCTGTCTTTCACATCATTCCACTTGGCATAGGCAGCGCTGACATCATGGAACTTTCGGGCAAATATCGCGGTCCGTTCCAGAAATGTCTCATATTCGTTTTGTATCCGAGAAAACTCATCTTCCGCAGCTTGCCTTTCCTCTTCTTCCGGAAGCCTCTTTTTTCTATCATCAAGTGCTTCCCTATCATGATCTCGTCTGCTTAATCTCTCCAGAAGCCGCCCCAGCTCAACTTCATCTGAGGACTCCAAAACATCTCCTAAGAATACGTCAATCTCTTCTGTTTCTGCCTTACACCCGGCTAAACCCGCAGCAAGTTCAGCCTCTTCATTCTTAAGATCTGCATGTGTTAAGACCCATATAGGCACCACGGCAAACCATCCCAGACAGCCTAGAAAAGCCGCAATCACCATGGGAATCCAAATGCCCAAACTGCCGCCGGCAGCTCCCAAGGCTGGCGCCATGGGGGTTCTTATTGCTGACCCGCTAATCCCCCAACCGAGCAATGCAAATATGACTGAACCTACAATACGTGCCCAAACAGGAGGAGCGAGCTTTTGCTTGATTTCCTCAGATTTTCGCGTCAATAAGTCTCCGGCACGCATTAGTTGAAGCTTCTTCACAAGGATGCTTGAGGCATCAGGTGGAAGATACGCTATATCTTTATAGTTTTCCCTGTATTCCAGAGAGCTTGCCTCGAACTCTTGGAACAATGCCTCCACGTCTTCCAGGTTTCGCTTGGCCTCAGCCACTTCCCGCTCCAGCCTGGCAAGGTTCACTTCGTAAGAGGCAAAGGCCTTCCGTTCTTCTTCTTTGGCATTATCTATCAAAGCCAGTTCGCCTCGGAGAATTTCTTCACACTCCGCCTGTTCTCCCAGGTCAGCCTTGAATGCCTTCCAGCCCTCCATCAAGCCGGCAGCTGTCCGTTGTCTCGCTCTCACTTCAGCTGCAGGAGCTTTGCCGAGTTTTCCCCAGTTTCTAAAGGATGAGACGGCCTCTTCATACTCTTTTTTCTTAGCTTCGTTCGCATCAAGCTGTGACTTGATGCCTCTCATAGTATCACCTATTACGGAAAGCTCCTGTTTGAGAGAAACAAGACCGTCCAATTCATCGTTAAGAGTCTTGGGAGGGTTGTCAATCTCAGGATACAGCCTCTTTAGCTCGTTAGCTTCTTTGATAATCTCCTTACTGCGAGACTCTGCATCTTCCAATGCCTTCTCTATGCGATTCAGGTCAAGTGCAGCTTGGTCGTATTCGGATTTCAGCCTCCTCCATTCAGTTAAAGAATCCTGAGTCTTTTGTTTGCCCTTTAGTTCCTTGGATTTTGCGTCCAGTTCGCATGTGAGTGAGTTTAACCTGCCCCTCACTGCTTCAAGGGAATCAGCGACCCCTTTTGCCTCTTTGAGACCGGCTTCAAGGTCAGTGATTCCTGCCTCTATAGCCTCCAGTTCTCCGTCTGTTCTCTGGTCGCGAGAGGTAAGCCCTCTTTGCCGGGTAAACTTCGTCTGCTTCTTCAAATCACAAAGCAGTATATCTTGCGCCTTGGCAAAAGCA
>JAKPFY010000224.1 GCA_029551185.1 Bacillota bacterium | reverse complement strand
CCCGCTACTTGTTGCGGAGAAGGTATCTCATACCCCGTTTAATATGGTTGTTCAGGCGACCCAAGTAGCTGAAAACATAATCAGCGGGTTGAATGGAATCGGAGGAATAGAGACCAGGGGAAAACTGCGTCTCAGTTTGCCCAATACAATGCCGAACTAGGACCGACATGCATTGATACGAAGATGGGAGCTTTCTATAGTAATCTTCAGAACGAACGATGTAAAGCCCGCCTTTTGAGGGTTGTGGGGCTTGCCTGCCTAATATATATAAAAAACGCTATTGACATGATACCGACGTGTTGTTATACTTATTTATTTTTCTTGACATATTGCCGGAGGCGTGCTAAAATTAGTTAGGTATGGCCCGCCGAGGAAGGTGGTAAGATGGCAGGCAGAAATGCTCTCGAGATTATCAAGCAGGATCTTGAGCCGTTTGTTGGCAAGAAGGTTATGGTCAGAGCAAATCAGGGACGCAAGAAAGTCTTTGAGACTGAAGGAATTCTGGAGAACACTTATCCCAGAGTTTTTGTGGTAAAGCTGTCTGATAAACCGGGATTAGTGAAACGAGTCTCCTATACCTACGCTGATGTGCTGACTGAGACAGTGAAACTATCTGTTCGGTGTAGGGATGAGGAGAAGAGAATTGGCTGCGCGGGCTAGAACCGTAGTAAGTCTTCAATTCAGTAGCGGGTAAGGAATTGTTTACAGCCTTACCCGTTCTTATGTACACACTTCCTTTGTGTGCAATCGGTTTGCATCCCCTTCTTTCCTATTCTTCTACATTCAGCTTGTGCCTATCCTTCTACCCTGTCAGACGCTGTTTGGATTGTTTTCCCTGTTGAAATCCCAGGTAGAACCTCTTAACATTAAAAGTAAGAGGAACCATGGGAGGGTTACATATGAACAAACGAATGACTATGGCAGCAATTATCATCGCTGCGCTTGTAATACCGCTCACTCTGTCTGTTCAAGTTTTCGCGTCTACAACGTACTACTCAAATTCCGGAAGCTTCGGACATCAGTATTTTAGCAGCAATTACTACTCTGGCGGTTCAGGTTCAACTTATTACTATAGTGGAAACTCATCAGGGGGCTCGACTTATTACTATAGCGGAAAGTCATACTACAATTCGGGCAGCAACACTTACTACTATAACTCAGGCAACACCTGGTACTATGGCAATGGCTCGTACACGCCTTCAAGGCCCGGTTCGACCCCTGCTCCTCAGCCAACTCCCAAACCCGAGCCGCAACCGGAACCTACTCCCACACCGGGACTTACTGCTGACGAACAGAAGATGGTGGACTTGATTAATCAGGAAAGGGCGAAAGCAGGGCTTGCGCCTCTTGCTGTTGACTTAGGACTGGTTGATTTGGCTCGCAGGAAGAGTCAGGACATGATTGCAAACAACTACTTCAGCCACACATCCCCGACTTACGGCGATCCTTTCCAGATGATGACTGCAGCAGGGATTAGCTATCGATCCGCAGGCGAAAACCTGGCAGGTGCCCGAACCGTGGATCAAGCGCACTCAGCCCTTATGAACAGCGCCGGGCACCGTCAAAACATACTTAGCCCGACATACAATAAGGTCGGTGTAGGAATTGCTACAGGGGGTCCTTATGGTAGCATGTATACCCAGCTGTTCATTGCTACATGGTAAACACGAGAGAAAAATGTTTCCGGAAGGAAGTTAACCGGTAACGTATAAGCATATTGAAGCATAGGACAGGCCTTCTTATCGTGTCAGGATAAGAAGGCCGTTCTTATGAGCCTTCAAAAAAAGCCAAGAGTCCGCGAAAGATTGCTTCAGCAAGACGTTGTCGATACGTAGGAGTAAGAAGCAGCTGCTTTTCATCAGGGTTGGAAATGAATCCAACTTCTACGATAACTGCAGGTAAGCGCGCCGCGTTTAACACATAATAATCCCCCTCCAGCACAGACTGACCGCCGAAAGGGGCAACATCCTTTAACGCTTGTTGGATGCAGGTCGCCAGTCGCTTGCTTTCAGGTTTGTTCTTGCTATAAAGAACAATTGCACCGCGGGTGGAAGCGGAACCCACTTTGTTTACATGTATACTGACGAAGACATCTGAGTTAGTGCGATGCGCTATGTGTATTCGTGCAGCCAGATCCTGCCTGTGTCGTGTTTTCTCTTCGGGCCAAATGGGACTCATTTCCCAGTCTCCATGCCTGGTCAAAATAGGTACCGCTCTCGCCCTGGCCAGGAGGTAGCACACATTCTTGGCGATTTCAAGCACAATATCCTTTTCAAGAACGCCTCCATCATCATGGGAGCCGGGATCAATGCCACCGTGTCCAGGATCAACTGTGATTACCTTGCCTACCATCGCAGGATGAAGCGGGGCCAAAACCGGGATTGCTCTTCCTACAACAAGCGCCGACAATATCAGGAATAGGATCCCAAGAAAAAAGCCACCGGCAGTCTTTCTTGTAATAACCAATACCGATATTCTTCTGCTCATACAGGCACCTCCCCTTGAGAGAACTATATTCTGATGAGCCTTGGCTAATCTCTGAAGAACGGACAGAACGACCCGGAGTGGCAAAAAGAAGCTGTGTGTTCATGGACAAACGGAACCATCGGTTCATAAGATACTGTACGATTCTACGCTTGCCTTCCAGGTTTGTGATGCTTAAGGGGGATAAGCTTATGTCATATGCAACTCATAGATCTTGTTCCGAGCTGATTCTTACGTTGCCTATTCCGGCAATCAAGATAAAGGAAATCCGTGCTCACATTGACAGCATTACAACACATGTGATTCCGGATAAGGTGATAGTCCAAGGGACTCTTGAAAAACAGGTGTTTTTTGTCGGAGAAGATAACATCGTTCACCATGTACCGGAACGTGCGCGTTTTAAAGCCTTAATTGAGATACCAGGGGTTGTGCCCGACCCGGAGGTAGTCGTCGAGGCGCATCCAAGGATTTTCAATATTATTGCTGCCTTGAGTCCTGACGGCACTCAAATAATGCAAAAGATTATCATCGATGTAGATGTGACAGTCACCCGGTTTGTTCAGGTGCATCTTGCCGAAAACCCTGAGGGGCCACTTGTCATGGCGGAAGAAGTGGTAGGAGAAGATACAGGTCAGGTCCTTGAATCAGGCACTGTGACTCTGGTTACGCCTGCAGTCAAGGTAACTGAGATTCGAGCCAATCCTGAGATCACTCAAGTTACGGTAAAAGAAGACAAAGTGGTGGTCCAAGGGAACATTCTGAAGCAAATCTTCTTTATCGACCTC
>JAKPFY010000221.1 GCA_029551185.1 Bacillota bacterium | reverse complement strand
CCGGACTCCACCAGCTTGGCCACTTCCTCAGGTAATGATTTATCTTTCTTGATATTTAACCTTATTTGAATTTCAGCCAAAGTTTTCTCCCACTCGCTTGCATCGAATTCACCGAGAAAATGTACGAAGTCTTCCTGGCGTTCCCGCAGAAAACCGTAAGCTCGCTCACCAACATAGCGAGTCATTAAAACCCTGGCCTGATTACCTTGACCTTGCTTAACTGTAATCACATTGTCTGTCTGTTCTATGGTCCAAAGGATCTTATCCCCTTTGCCTACAATAAAGGAATTGCCTGTGCAGGTAGAATTGCAATTGAAGCCTTGATTTTTAAATGTTTCTCTGATTTTATTGATATCAATCGCGTCAGCGAACATAGCCTTCACCCGGGCAAAGTCGGTTTCCTCTCCGGGGACTTTAACCGTTTCTAACGGAAAGATACCCCGGTCTGAGACATCCACCACGATTAGTTTGCCACTCTCGCCTTCGCTAAATCTGATGCCTCCCTGGCGTGCTGAGGCAGCGGTGTAGCGATTACCATTGACATTTTCCAGCAAGGCATGAGCAAAGGCTCCGATTTCCCAATCCACGACCCGGTCGAGAACCGTTATCGTTGGAAAGTGGACGTTGGCTTTGATGAGTTCCTCGCTGTGGATACCGGCCTCACCCGTGGTGTGGTCTAACTCGTTGGGTGCATTGCGGTTATGAACGGCCACGGCAATGTCGCTCGGTTCCACCGAGAGCGCTGAGGCGTAGAGCACACGGGATTTGATGTTGTAGTTCTTCTTCTTGGCCGCCTCGCCGACCGCTCCCACCGAGCCATACAGCCAACAAGTCGGACACTCGGAGCAGAGTTCAGGGATGAAGCAGTCAAAAAGCGGACCGTTGTCCTGGCCATTCTCCATTTTTCGCACAATCTGATTTCTCAGCGCATGGACGGTGCGCCGGTCCACTCCTCGCCGCTTTGACCCCGAGAAGACTACCTTTTCCACAAATCCTCCGCCCGGTGCAGGAACGAGGTCTTTTTCAGTGATTGTCAAAGCGACTTCTGTGCCATCTCCGAAGCGCACCTGTCCTATTGTTTCCAAGACAGCAGAGACGATCACCGTCTTGACGTTTGGCGAAATCAACCCACAATCAAGTTTCTTGCTATCAGCCATGGTTTCTCCCTCCTCTCACAGTATTAAGAGGTTGTCCTCTTGTTTGAAAAATATTCACTAATGCTGCGCTGCCCGTACGCCCAAGAGCATCCTGGCTAGCAAGCGCTGGCTTACCTCTTTGATGAACTCTCGCCATACGTATGCATTTCCGCTATGGAAGTATTTGCTATACATCTTGGCAACCTGTCTTTCGATGTCATTTAGAGCATCTGACAAACTTTCCTTGCCCTTCACATAAATGATTTCGCCCTCTGCTCGCCACTTTTCCGCATCATCACCAGCCTTGGCGACCATGTACTGAAGTTCAACCAGATTGAGTTGTGGGAAACGCTTCTCAACAGCCTCCACATATTTCCGAACCACGACAGAAACATTGGAGCCGCTCTCCTTTACATCACCTTGGGCGATGGGTTGAAGCAGGTTGTAAAGGGCATCGGAAAGGTCCTTGACATCCTGATAGAATGCTTCAGGGTCTTTGATCAACATCTCACTTTCACCTCCTCTCAAGAGAAATCCTAACAAGGTTTTAGCCCCTTGCTTCACCATTTTGTCGAATGTTGCTAGTGTATTTGGTGATTTTAAAAGGTCCCGTTCGCCGAACCACCCCCTTTCCGCGTTTTGGAATGTATCATAGAGCAACCTATACAGGGCTGCATATGGCCTGCCTTCTTCCAGCAAACGTACTGCATCGTTAGCTCGAACTTTAGCATTGCCTTCTGTGACGAAATACGGCGGCAGCACGTCTCCCCTCTGGAACAGGTTGAGGATCCGTAGCACATCAAGATAGATGTTCAGATAATTGATCGCTCCGGCGGCTTCCACGTAAGCCCGTATCACACCTCCATGAGCGGGAAACGAAGGACTGTAATCTGCCAGAAGGAGATAGAGCTGCGTCTTTTTGGGCAAAGCCCTCTTTCCAGTATTGAGTCGAACCAAGAAGTATTTAGAAGGTAACACGGTGAGCAAAGCGGAGCGGCTGATAGCCATTGCCCCTAACGACGCTGTGACATTGGATAGGCGTTGGGCCAGCAAAAAGGTCTGATACGCTGAAGCGACAGGAAGTTCGCACACTGAGTAGACCTCTGAGGGGTAAAACCCGCTTGTGAGAGCAGCAAAGAAGCACTCCGTACACAGATCGCCAGGCTCATTGGTCTTGGGACGTTCATACCAGACTTTCTTTGATTCAGGCAAGAGCATCTTAGTGCCCGCTTTGGGCATGACGTTCGGCGAGCCGCAGGCCAAACAACGGCTTTCCGTCGGCGAAAGTTGAGGTTCAGGCGCAAAGGTGAACGGTGGATGAGAATCTACCGCCACACTCTGTACATAGGCCACACCGAGCCAGTTGATCTCTTGCTGTCCCCCTTGCATCGTATCATTTTGTCTTTCCAAGACTCCAAAAGCCACCAAGTCATTCAGCAATTGTTTGGCGCTGTTCTTGGAAAGGTGATACTTTTCCAATCCTCTACACAGGTCATTTTCAGACAAGGGATTCCCCTGCACTTGCTCTGCTACCCATTTAGCCAGGAGAACTCTGCGCACACAACCAATGGCCTTGGGAAGGTCTCCACCTTTGGATTTCTGCCTCCCTTGGGCATCCACAATCATATCCATCTTCACTCGTCCGGTACCCTGAAGCTGTTTCGCCATTGTCTTGTCGTCTCGCTTAAGATCACTCAGACTTATGATCCCCACCAAATCCTTCAAACCGCGACCGCCATTAAAGGAGATATTGTTTTGGAAACGCCGAGGATGATGGATAGCCATTTCCGCCAAAACCAGGCCAACTTTTGGTATCAGCGTAGCAGGCACTTGGAGGGTTCCAATTCGGCCTCCCATTACTTCAAAGATGGTGCTAACGTTAGACTCCAGTAGATCATCAGGAAACCAGTTAATGAAATCGTTCCATAGTTGGTTTTCAGGAGGCAAAGGTTCTTTGTGCCATATCCTTGCCTGACCATCGGCGTAATCCACTGGGATTACATGCTTTGTTTGGTATAGGAATTTCAGTACCCATCCTGCCAGGACTTCGTAAGCTGCCCGCATACGAGGTTCATTGGGCTTACGGAAAATCAACCAGCGAATTCCAGCTCCATCCTCTATTTCAGCAAACCAGACATCAAATTGTTCCTTTAACTCTACTGAAGGTAGTGTCTGATTATCATTATTATAACGTAGGAAGTAGGATTCGTTGTCCTTAGCAAAGGCCCCTACGGCTGCCAAAAGGGCTCGGTACCGGGGCTCCGCCAGCGCGCCTCCCAACAAAGTGCGAGCCATGGCTGTGGCTTCAGCCGGACGGTTAGCAAATTTCAGCAGAGCAAGAACTGCCTTTGAATAGGATTCCATCAACTCACCTCCACCCTATGGTAGGTTATGACCAGATCAAGCCCTTTGTTGTGGCCATTGGCCGCTTGCCATTCAAGATGCACTTGGCAGCAAAGTTTTCCAGATGATGAGAGCCACTCAATCTTACCGATTCCCTCCAAGTCATGGAGAAGAAAAGTCTCTTGAGCAGGGTCTCCAAAGGAAAATGTCCTGTCCGTGGCCGACAGCGCTTTCTCATATAGGCTCGAGACCACATTGTCGGCTGAGATAAGCGTATGAAGGTCTTGCACAAACTGCTGAGCTGAGGCATCAGATGAATGGGCTTCAAGAGCACTGGCTGCTTCTACGATACGATCCACGCGAAAGGAATGATGTAGTCGGATCAATTCAAAAGCATAATCAGTCAATTCAGGTGGACATCCCGCATTTGGTAAATGCTCCTTTCTTACAGACCGCCCCTGCACCATTTCTGGGATGCCATCGGCATGGCGGGGGAAAGGAGAAATAGAAAACCCAGCTAACGTCTGCAAACGATCATCTGATATCATACCATCCAGAACAGCCTGGGCGGCCTTAATGCGCTCCTGCCATGTGCCTTTGTAAAGCAAAGCCAGGACGAAACGTTTT
>JAKPFY010000219.1 GCA_029551185.1 Bacillota bacterium | reverse complement strand
GGAGGCGGAACATACGGATTCTTACGTTCCGCCTGTGTAATATGAACGCGAGCCGCCCGAGGCTCTGACGACGCTAAAACCATGATGTTCCTTCCGGGTTGCCGCACAGTTATGACAATCTCGAGATCTGATGGCTGGTAGATCTTGTCTACCCTCGCTCCGAGCAGATTCTGTCTCAACTCAGAGGCTACCGCAGCCATTACAAGGCCGTCAAACATCAATACCACCAACTCCTATCAAGAATAGTATAGGGAACCGATCCAGGTCCGGTCAACAAGACATTATCCTTTGGACAAGTGAATATCAATGATTATTGACAGCCTTAAGTAGAGGGGGTTTTGTGCCTTGCAGGTCCCTTCCGAACACCTATGGCATACACTCAGTCCTTCTGTCACGGCTTCCCTTCTGAAAACCAGCGTCATTTCAGGGCTTACAGAAAGAGAAGCAGAGCGACGGCTCAGTCATGTGGGAAAAAACATGCTGGAGAAAGTTAAGAAAGTCTCTCCCTTTCAGATTCTCATCAGCCAATTCCACGATTTTATGGTGCTTGTTCTCATCGTTGCCGCTTTAGCGTCTCTTGTCCTCGGAGAACTTGGCGATTGTATCACCATTATCACCATTGTGGTACTTAACGCTTTTCTCGGATTCATCCAAGAGTATCGCGCGGAACGCTCCTTGGAAGCGCTTCAACAGCTTGCAGCCCCTACCGCAAAGATTATCAGAGACGGAGTCCAAATCGAGGTTAAGGCATGCGAAATAGCTCCAGGGGATATCCTTGTTATCGAGGTTGGCGGCAGAATAGCAGCGGATGCCCGTCTCATTGAGGCTGCAGGCTTGGAAATTGAAGAATCCATTCTTACCGGCGAATCATTTCCGGTAGCAAAAACAGTCCATGACCTTCTCCCTGCCGCAGCCGCTTTGGGTGACAGGCGCAACATGGTTTTCATGGGCACTGTGGTGACAAGGGGACATGGAAAAGGAATTGTGGTAGGAACAGGCATGTCTACTGAGATAGGGAAAATCGCGCATATGGTTCAAGAGGATAAAGACGAGACCACTCCGTTGCAGCATAGATTAGAACACTTGGGACGCATTCTTGTGGCGGTCAGTGTCACTCTATGCGCTTTTGTGGCGATCGCAGGTTTCATGCGCGGCGGTGACCCTATAGAAATGATAATGTCCGGTGTCAGTCTGGCGGTGGCAGCAATCCCTGAAGGCCTTCCCGCAGTAGTCACAATTGCCTTAGCCTTGGGGGTTCAGCGCATGGGAAGACGTAATGCGATCATTCGAAAGCTCCCGGCAGTGGAGACTCTCGGGTGCGTCACAGTAATCTGCGCAGACAAAACCGGTACGCTTACAAGAAACGAGATGACCGTAAAGGAGTTTTTTATCGGAGGCAAGCGGGTGGAAGTAACAGGTGTAGGATATGCCCCTTACGGGGAATTTCTCATGTCAGGACAGCGTGTTGACCCAAGATGTGAAGAGCATCTTATGCTCGCCCTGAAAATCGGGTTCTACTGCAACAACTCTGTTTTAACCCAAAATCGCAAGAAAGAGACTGCACAGCCACTTCTGTCAAGGCAAAAGACAGGACCTGCTCCTAAATGGGAGATCCTTGGAGACCCTACAGAAGGCGCCCTTGTTGTGGCAGGGGCAAAAGCCGGGTTACCGCTTCACACTCGCGGTACGCACAATTCTCCGGTGCATGAGATCCCTTTCGATCCTGAAAGAAAAAGAATGACCATGATTTATCGAGAATCAAAAGGGCTCGTCGCTTATACAAAAGGTGCGCCTGAAGTCATTGTCAGTTTATGCACAGGCATACTTGAGTCAGGTAGGGTGCTGGAGATGTCTCCCGGGGAGAGAAGAAGAATTCTCAGTGAAAACTCACGCATGGCGTCTCAGGGGCTTCGCGTTCTTGCACTGGCGTATCGTCATTTGCCTGAACTCCGCGGAAAAGACCTGGAAAACGTTGAAACAAATCTCATCCTTGTGGGACTTGTCGGGATGGAAGACCCTCCCCGTGAAGAAGTAAGAAAATCAATCGCCTTAGCCAAAGGCGCAGGGGTTCGCACAGTAATGATTACCGGAGACCATCTCGACACCGCTCTTTCAGTAGCTCGCTCATTAGGTCTTGCAGGAGAAGGCGATCTTGCTATATGCGGGGCTGAACTTGACAGTATGACTGACGACCGGCTCTTGGAATGTGTAGAGAACTCAAGGGTATTTGCGAGGGTAAACCCTGAACATAAGCTAAGGATAGTGAAAGCCTTGAAAGCCCACGGGCATATCGTGGCAATGACAGGTGACGGAGTAAACGACGCCCCTGCCATAAAAGAAGCGGACATCGGAATCGCAATGGGGCTTTCAGGAACCGACGTCACCAGGGAGGCTGCAGCCATGGTATTGGCAGATGACAACTACGCCACTATCGTAGCTGCAGTAGAAGAAGGCAGGGCAATATACGACAATATCCGCAAGTTCATCAGATATCTCTTGGCATGCAAC
>JAKPFY010000293.1 GCA_029551185.1 Bacillota bacterium | reverse complement strand
CCGTCAAATTCAGACGGCTCGAGGGAGCCCAAATCAATTCCTTCGTCAAGAAAGACGTCTCTTAGCTCTTCGAATGTTATGACAAAGTCTATAGAGTCATCTATCCCGGGTGTCTCCCGTTCACCCAGCTTCGCAATACATGGGCCGATAAATGCTACTTTTGTGCCGGGCATAATCTGTTTAATGTACCGGCCGTGGGCAACCATAGGGGACACAATCGGCGCCAGGTAGGGAATGACCTCCGGATAGTGCCGTTCAATAAGGTTCACCACTACCGGACAAGGACTCGATATGAGGCGCGCATCTCCTTTTCGGAACCGCCTGGCATATTCCCGGCTGACAAGTTCCGCCCCAATGGCTGTCTCCTGAACAAAACCAAAGCCTATGAGTCTAAGTGCTGTCGGAATAGTCTGTGGGTCTATGTCAGGAAACGCAGAGGGGAACGACGGAGCGACACTCGCGGCGACTTTCCCACCCTCTCGAAGAAAAGGCCTAAGGTTTTCAAGATCGCTTGTAACCTTTTTTGCGTTCTGGGGACAGACCAGGACACACCTGCCGTCGAAAATACATCGTTCCTCACACACCCTGGCATGAAGTTCGTGAGGTAGCGCGCCTCGTTCCATCTTTATAGCCTTTACAGGACATTCCCTCAGACACTTGTAACAGTCCTTGCATTTAGCGTCAATCGTGGAAATTATGCCCACGTTACCACCTTCCTTGTAATAGGCCTGTCAATCCATCCAACTGTCTCGCTGTAAACACAGGGTTAATCCGGCATCTCATTTGCCTTCTTTATTTTGACTCTCACCATGACAAAGCATTGGAATTACTTGCTCCCTGAAAAGCCCTGGCACATCCTTAGGAGTTACGGCCGTAAAAACCTTTTCATTGATTCTAACTGTAACACCTTTTGTGCATGACTCCTGGCAAAACGTACCTTTGAGTTCCACCTGACTCGGAGCGCACCTCTCAATTACGGTTTCGAACGCCTTGATTACGTCAGGGGCACCTCTTAAAAAACACGAACTGCCGACACATACCTGGATAGTAACCATAAAGTTACCTCCCTGTTCTTTTCTCATCCATAGATGCTCTACGAGAACCACATGAACATGAGGCTAAGCCTCTACACAACTTGGATACCACCTGTTCCTGGAAGATCTCTTCTGCGTTTAAAGGCGTAACCCCTGTGACTACTTCATCGCCAACCTTAATCGACACACCGTTCTCACAGTGTTCCAGGCAGAACGTAGCCTTCAGATTGATCTTCCCTTTAATGTCATCCCTGTCTGACAGCTTTGTAAAGGTTTGAAGCACATCATATGAGCCTCTGAGGTAGCACCCTGTCCCGACACAGACTGAAACATCCAGCGCGCCCGGCCTGGTACCGTTTATCTTGATATCCCCGGAAATCCTTCTGCGCGGTCCATAGCCTGTATGCAAGACCTCATGCGCAAGCTCGCTGCCCGGCTTACCCAGATAAGACTCATATAACTTCGCGACTGCCAGGTTCTCGCCGGGGCTTCTAAGCTGGGCCATCTTGTCACTGATGTACAGCCCTTTGCCCCTTGCCATTCTTGACTCTGTATCATTTGGCTGAGGCTGTCCTCCGCCTCCGACACATCCGCCGGGACATGCCATGACTTCAACAAGATCGTATTTAGCCTCACCGCGCCGAATCACATCAAGGAGCTTACGTGCATTACCAAGTCCGTGGACCACTGCCAGATCAAGCTTCAAATCGCCAAGGCGCACAGTCGCCTCGCGCAATCCCTGGAATCCTCTGACTTCCTTGAAGTCAACGCATCCTAAATCGATTTTCAGCAAATTCGCAGCAGTCCTGAGAACTGCCTCGGCGACTCCACCGGTGACCCCGAAGATTACCCCTCCTCCGGTGGTAAGCCCAATCGGGCGGTCAAAAGCTTGTCCTTCAAGCTCCTCGAACACTATCCCTGCCTGCTTTAGGAGTAGGCCCAGTTCATTTGTGGAAAGGACCGCATCTACATCCGGAACCCCACCTTCTATGAACTCAGGCCTCTTTGCCTCAACTTTCTTCGCTGTGCACGGCATGATGGAGACAACAAAGACATCCTCGGGCTTTGCCGCCATTTTCTTCGCGTAAAACCTCTTCACAACAGACCCGAACATCTGCTGGGGGGATCTACATGTTGACAAGTTGTCGAGTATCTCAGGATAGTGTTGTTCCGCGAATTTCACCCATCCGGGACAGCATGATGTAAACTGAGGTAGCCGCTCATGTTTAGCAAGACGGCGCAAGAACTCATCACACTCTTCCACTGCGGTAAGATCTGCCGCGAACACTGTATCGAAAACCTTCGCGAAACCAATCTTCTTCAGCGCAGTGACGATCCTGCCTGTATCAATTTCTCCCGGCTTCTTGCCGAAGGCTTCTCCTATAGCGACACGCACTGCAGGCGCAATCTGCGCCACAACCACCTTGGACGGGTCGTTCAGCGCGTTCCAGACCGCTTCTGTCTCAGATTTCCCGGTGAGCGCGCCGGTGGGACATACTGCTACACATTGGCCGCAATTCACACATTCAACTTCTCCGAGTTTTCTTCCGAAAGCAGGGCTAACACATGTGTCAGCACCCCGCCCCACAAAGTCTAAGGCCCCTATGCCCTGGATCTCTGAACACACCCTGACACAGTCACCGCAGAGTATGCACTTATTAGGATCCCGGACAATGGAAGGATTTTCATCATCAATAGGAAGCATCTCAATCCTCCCGCCGAACCGCACCTTTCTGACTCCTAGCTGGTAGGCAAGGCTCTGGAGCTTACAGGCGCCGTTCTTGTCGCAGGTAGTGCAGTCCCTGTGGTGGTTCGCAAGAAGAAGCTCCACCACCATCCTGCGCAATCTTTGTGTTCTCTTGGTATTAGTGTGAATAACCATCCCATCCGCAGGAGGCGTAGAGCAAGCAGCCACAAGGCCCATATTATCTATCTCAACTGTACACATACGGCACGCCCCGTATACAGACAACTCCGAATGGTAGCAAAATGTCGGAAGCTCAATACCTGCTTTGCGCACCAGTTCCAGGATATTTCTTTCTCCGTTTATTTCAACTGTTTCCCCGTCAACAGTCACATAAGCCATATTGGGTTCCCTCCCCCACTTAGGTTCAATTCTACGCTATTGCAACTCGTGTTCCTCATTGTGATCGCATCTATTCCTTGATTATCGCCCCAAACCGACATTTCTCAACGCAGGTGTTACACTTGATACATTTGGCTGCATCGATACTGTGGGGCCTCTTCCGCTCGCCGGATATTGCACCGACAGGGCATGCTTGTTGGCACACAGTGCATCCACGGCACTTATCAGGATCAATGGAGTAGGACTTCAACGCTTGGCAAACCCCTGCCGGGCATCGCTTCTCGAAAACGTGAGCCTCATATTCTGAACGGAAGTATTTAAGGGTTGTCAGGACCGGATTCGGAGCAGTCTTTCCTAAACCACAGAGCGCCCCGTCTTTCACTGCAAGGGCCAGTTCTTCTAAGAGTTCCAAGTCTTCCTTTGTGCCTTCCCCGTTTGTGATCTTTGTCAGGAGGGCAAGCATCTGCTTGGTCCCCTCACGGCAAGGTACGCATTTCCCGCACGACTCATTTTGAGCAAACTGCATAAAGAACCTTGCAACCTCTACCATGCAAGTGTCCTCATCCATTACGACTATCCCGCCTGAACCCACCATTGCTCCGACCTTACGTAGGGACTCATAGTCCAGCGCAACGCCAAGCTGGTCCTCTGCCAAGCAGCCTCCGGACGGCCCTCCGATTTGCACCGCCTTGAACCTCCTGCCTGTGCGGGTGCCTCCTCCAACCTCGAAGACAAGGTCTCTCAAAGGAAATCCCATAGGCACCTCCACCAAGCCTGTATTCACCACTTGTCCTGCAAGGGCAAATGTCTTGGTGCCCGGGCTTGTCTCAGTCCCGTGGGACTTGAACCAGGAATCGCCCTTTAGGACAATGGAAGGCAGATTCGCGAGAGTCTCCACGTTGTTTATAATAGTAGGTTTACCAAATAGGCCTTTTGCCGCAGGATAAGGAGGCCTTGGGTTAGGCATGCCTCGTCTGCCCTCAATGGACGAAATGAGCGCAGTCTCCTCACCGCACACGAACGCCCCTGCACCTTCTTTGACAGTAATGTCAAAGGAGAAGTCGCTCCCTAAGATATTCCTCCCGAGCAACCCGTACTCTCTTGCCTCTTTAATGGCTTTCTTAAGACGAGTTACTGCAACGGGGTACTCAGCTCGCACGTAGATGAATCCCTCGTCAGCACCGACGGCGTAAGCTGCTATCATCAGGCCTTCAATGATCTTATGCGGATCCCCTTCCATTACGCTTCTGTCCATGAATGCACCTGGATCTCCTTCGTCCCCGTTACATATGACGTATTTCCTGCAGGATTTCGCACCCTGCGCAAAACCCCACTTACGGCCGGTTGGGAAACCTGCGCCGCCGCGTCCTCTGAGTCCGGACGCATTGACCAGTTCAATGACTTGATCCGGTGTCATCTCATCCAGTACCTTCGCGATGGCATAGTAACCGCCCATTGCAATGGCTTCTCTGATGTCTTCCGGGTTAATCCTTCCACAGTTGGCCAAAACCACACGATACTGACGCTTGTAGAAAGGGATTGAATCCTCAGTTTTCACCGCAGTTCCTTGCGATGAGTCGTGATAGAGAAGATGCGTCACAATTCTACCCTTAATCAGAGTCTCTTCCACAATTTCTTCGACGTCTTCCGGCTTTACGGAAACATATAGAATACCCTGGGGTTCAATTCGAACAAGGGGACCCATCTGACAGAAACCGTGACATCCGCTCTTTGCAATACCAATGCCATAGGCAGTGCTCTCACCGGAATGAGCCTCGCCGCATGCGTCTTGTGTCATATCTAAATCGATTAGCAAGCCTTTCTCAGAAACAAGTTCTCTAAGCTTCTCGTATACTTTGAGTGAGCCGTTGGCCAGGCACCCTGTCCCGGCGCAAACCATAGCTCGCACCTTCTGTCGACTTAGGCCGGATTTGGTCTGTTCTCCAACTCTTTCTACGTCCTTCCGAGACTTCAGCATCTTTGGCGCCCCTTTCCGTCGTCCGACTCGTGCGCTTGTTCGTTTTCAGCCGGGAATCCGTCGGTTTTCTCACCTTTTTCTTCTATAGACCCATCTAAATGTTCCTCAGATATCAATTGATCCAAAACAATGGCCAAGGCTTCAGGAGTCATTTGCCCGTACACTTCATCGTCATTTACCGTGACAACAGGTGCAAGTCCGCACGCACCGATGCATGATACCGTTTCAAGAGTAAACCTTAAGTCGTCCGTGGTATCCTTCCCGTCGTCAAGCCCCAGTTTCTCCCGGACTAAGTAACGCAGTTTTTCAGAGTGCCTGACGTGGCAAGCTGTCCCATCACACACCTTGATAATGTATTTCCCTTTTGGTTTCATTGAAAACTGGGTATAGAACGTAGCTACACCATAGACGGTAGCAGGCGGAATCCCCAACGCAGTAGCCACGTAAGTCAATACTTCTTCAGGAAGGTATCTGTACTCCGTCTGAATTTCCTGGAGTATAGCTATAAGGTTAGACACCTTCCGCTCATGTTTGTCCACTATACTGTTAACCTTATCAAATTTCCGCTGAAACACCTGCTCTATCTCTTTTCCCATATAAGCTACCTCCAAGTTGTCCTTTAAGTCGTCCGAACCTTTTGATTCAGACCCACAATCACAAGCGTCCCGCGCAATTCACTATGCCCCCGAGGGTGATACCATCCACAAAAACTGAGCCGGAATCTCTCCTTGGTTCCGAATGCTCTCCATATCATGAAGAGAGAAGTACGCCGCATCCCCTTCCTCGAGGTGATACCACTTTCCTCCGCTCTCTATATCCAAGATTCCTTCCAGGACATAAACAAAATCATCTCTGTCGTGACTAAACGGAAACTCCTCTTTGGAATAGTCGCACCCGGGCTGAAGAGTGACTATAGAGCCCTGCATACGCTTATTCCGCGAGCCCAGAAAGGCCAGAAGTCTTACTTCCGCCCCGCAAATCTCGTGTCCTGTCACAAGACGCTTGCGTCCTGCCTTACGCACTACAACCCATTCATCAGGAAACTCATCATCTGTAAGCACCGAAACCGCAGTTCCCAGAACACTTGCGATCCGCTTCAGAGTTGAGTATGAAGGAGCTGCTTCGCCTCTTTCCAACTGATAGATGAAGCTTGCAGAAACACCTACCTTATCTGCAAGGTCTCTCGCACTCATCCCTGAATTGGTACGGATCTTCTTCAGTCTTGCACCGAAATCCATGAGCTGATCCCTCCCCTGGTTATGATGTGAACCCATTTACCCTGAACGATGGGGCTACCTGATATGGACTCATCGTTCGCCATATGATCCTCTGTGAACCCTGAACTTTCGCAAACCCTCGAACCTGCATGAGTCTTTTGAACCTCTGTGTTCTCCGGGAGATTCGCGAGCCCCAACAGCACACGTGTGCTTTGACAATATATGCGTAAACCGCTGGCGCACTCATGTATGTTCGTGCAATACAAGTATACATTATTACTTCACACTTGTAAAGTATCAGTTCGCGTAAAGAAAGCTGCCTTTAAAATTGATGAAGGATGGAGTCAAGATGGGAGGCACATGGAAGGTGTAGCTCAGCAGTAAACGAAGGATTCGGCATACTGACTTCGATTTATGAAGAGACTATACTTTGGTGCGTAACACAGAACATAGGAAAGAGCGGTGATTCCAATGGCAGGCTTTAAGCTTCTTACAAGTCCGATTAAGATCGCAAATATGGAGCTTCGCAACCGCATGATCATGCCACCGATGGTAACAAACTTTGCGTATGAAGACGGCTCTGTAACTGACACATTTCGAGCCTATCACGAGGCAAGGGCAAAGGGTGGAGTAGGGCTCATCATCGTAGAAGCTTCTAACGTACATCCCCTTGGGAAGGGCTTCCCAAACGAAATAGCCATTTTCTCGGACAGATTTGTCCCGGGATTGCGAAGCTTGACTGATGCAGTACATGCCCACGGAGCAAAAATAGCAATACAGCTATTCCATGCAGGCAGACAGACTACGTCACGAGTAACAGGCCATCCCCCGCTTGCGCCGTCACCCATTACTGACCCGGTAACCGGGGAATTGCCGAGAGAGCTGACGAAAGAGGAGATTGCAGGACTTGTTAAGGACTTTGGCAAAGCCGCAACGCGTGCAAAGGCCGCAGGGTTCGACGCAGTCGAAATACACTGCGCACATGGATACCTCCTGTGCGAGTTTCTGTCCCCGCACACAAATAGAAGGACAGACGAGTATGGAGGGACACTTGATAACAGGATGCGATTCCCGCTCGAAATACTTCGTGCGGTAAGACAGGGTGTAGGGCCTGACTATCCTGTTTTAGCCAGAATAAGTGCAGATGAAAAGATGCCCGGGGGAATTACTTTGGAAGAGGGCAAAACCATTGCCAAAAGATTCGAGCAGGAAGGCATCGATGCAATACATGTATCCGCAGGCCTCTACGAAACAGCAAACTGGGTAATTCAACCGCTTTCGAGGCCCAGAGGATGTCTTGTTGACCTTGCTGAAGAGGTAAAATCAGTTGTGAGTATCCCTGTGATTACTGTAGGAAGAATCAACGATCCTGAACTGGCAGAGAGCATTTTGGCTGAAGGTAAAGCTGATCTCATCGCCTTTGGACGAGCGCTTCTCGCTGATGAAGACCTGCCAAAGAAGGTGACGGAAGGTAGAGTTCACGAAATTCGCAGATGCATCGCGTGTTGCCAGGCGTGCATTGACGAGCTTTTCGCAGAACATCGAATAGGTTGCGCAATCAACGCCCGCTCAGGGTATGAACGCGAGTTTCCTATGACGAAAGCCCGAACCTCACGCAAAGTGCTGGTGGTCGGAGGAGGGCCTGCCGGAATGGAAGCCGCACGGGTAGCCACGTTGAGAGGTCACAAAGTAACGCTTTGGGAAAAGACAAATGCACTTGGAGGACAGCTTCCGCTTGCTGCCGCATCCCCTTACAAAGGTGAAATCGGCACGCTTAATGATTTCCTCAAAACAGAAATGCAAAGGCTCGGTATTAAGGTTCATCTGGACAAAGAGGCAACAGTAGACGCTATCCGCGCTGAAAAGCCTGATGCAGTCGTAATCGCAACAGGTGCACGCCCCAGCGACATCCAAGTTCCCGGAGGGGATCACAGGAATGTAATACAGTCGTGGGATGTGCTTACAGGCAGTGCGCATGTAGGGAAGAAAGTCGCGGTGATCGGCGGTGGACTTGTAGGGTGTGAGACTGCCGAATTCTTAGCCGAAAAAGGTCATGAAGTAACCATTCTAGAAATGCTGCCGAACATAGGTGCAGACATCGGTCCGCTTGTAGGGCCTCTTCTCTTCGAACGACTTAACAACTACAAAGTAAAGATCATCACCGGAGCAAAGCTAACCGGTATCGGTGAAGGCAATATCACTTATGAAAAAGACGGAAAGACGGAAACCCTAGGGGATTTTGATTCTGTCGTGGCTGCAGTAGGCTCCACCCCCGAGGATTCCTTGGCAAATCAGCTGGAAGGGTCAGGAATAAACTACTATGTTATCGGGGACGCGTCAAAGCCACGCCGCATAACGCATGCGGTTTACGAGGCAATGAAGGTGGCGCATGAGATATAAGACTAAGATTCAGCTTGATGAAACGTGTCCCTTGCACTCCACCCCTGGTATAGCAGAAAGTTGGGCAATAATGGCAGCATAGTCCGACTCCGGAACGAGGAGTTCATGGAAAACATTGTCTTTGTAGTCTGTATTGTTGATCACTGTGTCATATTGGCTCAACAAGTAGTTGACCTGATCCAGCTCTGAGTATTCGCAAACTATGGCCAGAGGGACACGAGGGATAACTTCAATCCTGCCGGCTTGTTCCAAGGTGATGGCTGCTGTAGTATGGTAAGCGTCAATAAGGCCTCTTACCCCTAGTTTTCGGCCTCCATAGTACCTGGTCACCACCACAACGGTGTTCGTAACATCTGCCTTCAAGATAGCACTAAGGATTGGACGGCCGGCAGTGCCTGACGGCTCTCCGTGATCATTATAGTAAGTCAAAGGATTCTCGCACAGCCCCACTCGATAAGCATAACAATTATGAGTGGCCTCGGCATGCTCTTCTCTGACATAAGCTATAAACTGCTTTGCTTCTTCTTCGTCCGCAGCGGGCGAAGCGTGGCCTATGAAAACAGAACGTTGGATTTTCTGTTCATATTGACTTTTCTTAGCGACAGAAAAGAAAACTTTCATTTGCCGAGTCACTCCTGTTTTAGGCCCTCTGCCATAATGTTACCGTAAGGCACCACCGGAATCAATTGGTCTTCCGAATCCCGGAGCTCTGCACACCCCCCCCTGTCTCGGATTCAGCCTACTATGAATAGGCGTGCTGCAGATGGCAATAGTTGCAGTCTTCCCTTTGCGGACAGGTTTCGTTGTCGGAGCGCTCCCGTTCATTCCCGGAGACATTGTCCACATTCAATCCGGACTCCATAATATCGGCTGACGTTCTTCGAAATCATAGTCGTCAACGCGAAGGATCCTGGCAACCCTCGCCTGGACCAGCGCGTCCTCCTCAGTCAGCCCCCTGGACTCAAACGTTCTGACAACCTTAGCCCAGGCATGGTCAGTGGCATCCTTAGCTGCGCCCTTACTGAAACCCTTAAGAACTTTCCCAGCCCTTGCCACTCCAATCCCGGGGCATCCCCCATACCCGTCTGTGGAATCCCCTGTCAGCACCTGAAAATAGAACCAGTAGTCGGCTTCACACGGCTCAATGTCTTTGATTTGCTCTTTCTTCCAGTTGTAATGAATCCCGGGTATTTGCTTCAAGTCCTTATCAATAGTAGCCATTATATGGCGGCCAGGGGATCTTGTGGCCAGGATTCCCATTATATCGTCTGCTTCGAGGCAATCCACTTCTTTGCAATCCCAAGAATCCCATGCATGTTCGATAAGCGTATCCAAAAGCACGGGTTTTGGCTTGCCTCTTCGGTTTGACTTGTATGTAGGAAGCACTGAATGCCTAAAATTACCTTTGCCGGTAAAACATAGGAGCACGTTCTCTGTTCCGGTCTCGCTTACCATCCGCTCCACCGCAGAGTCAAATCCTCTAATAGCCCACTCTGCATCGTCTATGTCCAGGTCACCGTCGTCACCGTCCGTGGTTCGACTCCGGCTTCCTTCATACGCATAAGCGAACTGACAAGCCAGAATATCTGCGTCAATAAGTAAATCCATATGTATCTGTATCCCCCTACCTAATTTAAAGCCTCATCTAACGCCTTCTCCAGAACCTCAGCCACATACTCAACTTCTTCCTCGGTAATATGGTTATGAAACGGAATTGCAATCCCGGTTCTGCCTGCATGCTCTGTAACCGGGAACATTCCTTCCTTAAGACCGAACTCATTTCTGTAGAAAGGTTGCAAGTGGATTGGGGTGAAGTATGGACGGCATCCGATTTTTGCTTCCTTGAATCGCATCATTACATGATCCCGCACCATAGACTGACGCTCCGGGGTGGGCTCATCCACGCCTACCCGGATCACGTACACAAACCAGCTCATCCTTGTGACCTCAGGGGCTATATAAGGAAGCTTGACACCTGGAATCTCAGACAAACGTTTGTTATACATATCCGCTACCCGTTTGCGCTTGGGAATAATCTCCTCTATCCGGGACATCTGGACTGCTCCAAGGGCAGCGGAAAGCTCATCCATTCTGTAATTGTATCCTAAGCGCTCATGGGACAGCCACACTCCGGTCTCTCCCCTGCCCTGGTTACGCATACTCTTACACAAGAAAGCTATGCGTTCATCATCTGTGACAATCATTCCGCCTTCACCTGTGGTTATCTGCTTGTTAGGATAGAAAGCGAAAACTGCTGCATCAGCAAACTCCGCACTTCCGGCCTTGATCCCCTTGTATTCGGATCCGATTGACTCACATGAGTCTTCAATAACCACAAGCCCATGGCGGTCTGCAATCTTGCGGATGACATCCAACTTAGCAGGCTGTCCGAAAGCATCCACAGGAAGAATTGCCTTTGTCCTGGGGGTGATTGCAGCCTCTATGAGGTTTGGATCAATGTTTGCAGTGTCAGGCTGGATATCCACAAACACCGGCTTTGCCCGCTCATAGACTATACAGTTGCTTGACGCAATGAAACTGAACGGAGTCGTTATAACCTCATCCCCGTCGCTGATGCCAAAAGCCCGTATGAGAAGATGAAGCCCGCTTGTCCCGCTATTTACTGCAATAGCATGTTTTACGCCTACATAATCCGCAATCGCCTGCTCGAACTCTTTCATCTTCGGACCCAGCGCAAGAATGGGGGAACGGATAACTTCATTGATAACTTCAATCTCTTTGTCAGTAATATCCGGACGGGATAGGTGAACTTGCATAGATTACTCCCTCCTACAATGCTGCATTCACAAGACTATTACCTGTTTCTCTCTCAGATGGCAAGATCCTTCATGTAAGATGATGTTACGCCCTTTGCTACAATACTAACATTTGTGAACCCATTTCACGAATCCGGATGGACTGTTGAGGCAGGCAAATGACGAGTATGAGCTCGCTGTAAGTACTGTTTTAACGTGCATATGCAGGATATTGCCTTCCTCTTGGAGAATTTGGGGAAGAGTCCTGATGATACCGGGCGATTACCAGGGTACAACTTCGTGGTACGTCGGAATATATGCGAACGTCCCCGGTAGATGGCATATATCCAATGGCGTAACACATCATAAACATGGTGAACGCACATGAATCCCTGGTTGATTTTTGTTTCATATAAACCCATTCCATCGGCTTGGCGCTTCACGCCGGGCCCGGAAAACCCATAAGTTAGGAGAATGGTACGTGGCACCGAAAAAACAAGTCAATAAACAAAAGAGACATAACATCAGAGATGACTTTTCACTGATTGCCGATGGCCAATTGGAACGTGCTGTATCTACATTTGCGGACCAACTTAGATTTCAAGAGACGCCGGATCCCGGGACTCTGCTCGGTCTCGCTTCTGCGTTTTATTTCAGTGGAGATAAAGAACATGCCATTGATATTCTTCACCTGGCCTTGGCTCAGATTAACGAGAACCGCTTCGAGCTGCTGCAAATAGGCTTGTTTTACGCCATATTGGGAAGAGAGCAAGCGGCCGATATTGCGCTCACGCGAGCCCGCACAATGTTTTTGGATGATCCGGATCTTTTGGTGACTATATGTGGCGGGTTCTCAGCCATAGGTAACCTTAGGGAAACCGTCAATACCGCCGAAATGGCAGTAAAGGCGGATAGTAGCAGCGTAGATGCGCATCGCGCGTTAGGTCTTGCCCGTTTCGCGTTAGAAGATTACCCGGCTGCTATTGACAGCTTCAAGACAGTCACCGACCTTGAACCCCAGGACTATTTGGCCTATGTGTACATAGGCAAATGCCTTGCTTATATGGAGGAGTGGGAAGAATCCCTCTCCGCTTTCCAGAAGGCTTGGTTCATTGATAAGAAACACCCGGCTGTAAACATAGGCCGTGCAGTCGCCCTTTTCCAGCTTGGACGCGTCAGAGAGTCGGCCAAGGCTGCAAATCTTGCCTTGAAGCATATTTCCGAATCCCCGGAAGACGCATATGATCTTGGAATACTATACCTCGATGAGCTTAACAAGCCGGAAAAAGCCATTCCCGCGCTGGTCATCGCTGTGTTAGATGACCCGGAAAGCGATGACTGTATGTATGGCCTCATAGAAGCTGTGACTAGGAGCAAAGTCTCGGACAGCTCAAGACATGTGCTGAATGTCTTAAACGAGGCGGATCCGGAGCTTGGGTACAACTTCCTCCGGGCTTTACACCAAGCTGACTCTCGCGAGGATCGTCCCGATTCGCGTCAAAATCCCTTTGCAGGCACTACCCCTGCCACCAAGGATGGTCCTGTATATCAGCTAAGAATCGACCTGGAAGGCGCCAGCCCGCCCATATGGCGCAGAGTTCTTGTGCCGGGTTATTTCACCCTTGCTGACATCCATAGTATTATCCAAGCTGTGATGGTTTGGGAAGACCTCCACTTGCATGAGTTTAATGTCAATGGTGTGAGAATAGGTCAGATAATGAATGCTGATGATACGTGGAACAATGCAGACTACGTTAATGAATTCGATGTAACCATGGCCGAAGTTGCCGTAGCTTCAAACGGTAAGTTTCAGTACATCTATGACTTCGGAGACAACTGGGTCCATAAGATTGCCATAGAGAAAACCCTCCCCTACGACAAAAGTGTACCCTACCCAATATGCATAGGAGGCAAACAAGCTGCCCCGATTGAGGATAGCGGTGGCATTCGCGGCTATTACCTTCGTCTGAAGGCCTTTGCTGACCCTGATTCCGCAATGCATGAGGAGACTGTCGAATGGTTAGGCGAGGACTTCAAACCAAAGGCTTTTGATATCGATGCCATAAACAGAAAGCTAGAGGGAATAGGGAACACGGACATATGACTTGGGACGATGATTTAACCTTTACAACGCAACCGGTTTTCGACGCTTTTTTAGGCTTGCTTATGAAAAGCAAACATAAATGGCCCCCGCCTTCACCAAGTGAGGGCGTTTGTCTATGCTAAGATGTTATCGCGAGCCTACGTTCAGGCTGTCGAAAACCGGACAGCGCAGCATGAATCTTATGATAGTCATACCTGATTTGGCCTAAAAAAGCAGAACGCACTGCCCCTTGCACGAGTAAGTATAGCAGTCCCCCTGCCTCTTTGAGTCCCTGTTTAGCCACACCCCCCCGCTTACACAATAGGATGACAATGTGACATAACCTGCAGATTGCCATAGTAACAGACCAATGAAAAATCGCGGAATTGCTATTGCAGTTCCAGGGGAATAGTGTATAATGTCTTCGTGTTGATAGTAAACTTGGAGTTTACCTATACCAAACTTATCAACTCGGAGTTTACTTCGGGTAAACACACTTATAGATTTAGGGGTTACTAAGTCTCGACTTCTTTATGAACCTGGGATGGACTGATCCTAAACTCTAAACACAGATAAGAGCGAGGGGCAAAAAATGAAGATCGGGCGAAGAATCAAGAACCTACGGCTTAAGAAGGGATTAACCCAAGAAGAGCTGGGCGAACGTACAGATCTGACTAAAGGTTACATTTCTCAAATTGAACGTGACCTGAGTTCCCCGTCAATTGAGACCTTCTTTGACATTCTTGAAGTCCTTGGTTGCACGCCTCGAGAGTTCTTTGACGATGAAGAACGAGAACAAAAGGTCGTGTACGGGGAGAAAGACCGAACAGAGTTCGTGGATGAGGAACGAGGTTACCGTGTCCAATGGCTTGTTCCTGAATCCAATGAAAACGAAATGGAACCCATTTTGCTTACTCTTGAGAAAGGTGGAAGTTTTAAGCAATTCGAACCTTCCCTGTCAGATACTTGTGCCTACGTGCTGAAGGGGAAGATCAAAGTCTCACTTGGGGGACGTGCTTACTACGCGAAAGCAGGAGAGACCGTGTATTATCAGGCGTCAGAAGAACACCAAATCTCAAACGACAATGACGGACCGTCCGAACTTCTTCTGATCGCCACTGATTCTTACCTATAAGACCGAGGGTTGATTCAGGCGAGGCAAGCGAAACCGCAGGATATATTTTCATTCGCCGGGCGGACTAAAACAAGGGGGGATAAGAATGCCTGAGAACATAATCATTCGTTTTGAAAACGTCACAAAACAATACGACAACGATCCTCCTGTGCTGACTAATGTCAGCTTTGAACTGGAAAGAGGAAAGTTCTATACATTGCTTGGTCCTTCAGGCTGCGGGAAAACAACTGTCATCCGCTTGATTGCAGGCTTTATCCAACCTACAAGCGGCGCAATCTACTTTGACGGACAAGAAATAAGCACGGTCCCGCCGGACAAACGTCGAGTGAACACCATATTCCAGGATTACGCGTTGTTTCCTCACCTGGACGTATTCGAGAACGTCGCCTTCGGACTGAGGGTGAAAAGGGAAAAGTCGCATGTAATCAAGGCGAAGGTGCAAGAAGCTCTTCGTTTCGTCAACCTGGAAGGTATGGAAAATCGGGAGATCTCAGGATTGTCCGGCGGTCAGCAACAACGTGTGGCAATTGCACGGGCCATCGTTAACGAGCCTGAAGTGCTTCTCTTGGACGAGCCATTGTCAGCCCTTGATTTGAAACTACGCACAGAAATGCAGTATGAACTCAGGGAATTGCAAAAGAGTCTCGGAATCACATTTGTCTTTGTCACTCACGACCAAGAAGAAGCCCTCGCCCTCTCAGATGAGGTCTTTGTTCTGAATAACGGGGTGATCCAGCAGCGCGGAACGCCTATGGACATATACGATGAACCTGTCAACAGGTTTGTGGCTGACTTCATCGGAGAGTCCAATATTATCCCCGGAATAATGATCGAGGACTGTCTGGTGGAATTTGTCGGCAACCGATTTGAATGTGTGGACAAGGGATTCTATCCTAACGAACCTGCGGAGATCGTCATCCGCCCGGAAGATTTAGAAATCACAGGGAAAGACCAGGGCAAGCTGAAGGTCCGTGTAGATTCCCAGCTCTTCCGCGGCGTGCATTATGAAATCTGCTGCTATGATAAGGACAACAACGAGTGGCTTGTCCATTCCACCAAAAAAGTTACAGTAGGCGACGAAATTGGCCTCGACTTCGGTCCTGAAGATATACATGTCATGCGACTGGGCGAGACTGAAGATGAATTTGATAAACGTTTGGAATCCTATGAAGAGGTGCGCCATGCAGGGTAGAACGCGTAATATTTATCTCATTCCGTACATGTTGTGGATTGTGCTGTTTGTCGTCGCGCCGATTGCGCTTATTATGTACTACTCCATGTTCAACATTGACGGCGCTTGGAGCCTGGAGAATTACAGACGATTCTTCACGCCTGTCTACCTGAGCATGACGCTTAGATCGTTTTGGTATGCCATCTTAATCACAGGATTCGCACTGCTTATCGCTTATCCCACGGCATACCTGCTTACCAAGACAGAACATAAGCAGCTCTGGCTCATGCTTATCATCTTGCCGTCCTGGATTAATCTCCTTCTTAAGGTATATGCCTTCATCGGTATTCTGGGGTTTTACGGTCCTATAAACTCTTTCTTGCGTATCATCGGGATTGGATCGAGGCAGATTCTGTTTACAGGCTTCAGCTTCATATTTGTGGCGGTATATATCTTCATCCCTTATATGATTCTGCCTGTATTCAACGCACTGGAGGAGCTTAACCCCTCCCTTGTCGATGCAGCCCGAGATTTGGGGGCATCACCGTGGGCAACATTCCGGCGGGTGATCTTCCCCTTGACGGTCAGTGGGGTGAAAGCAGGTTGTCGGGCTGTGTTCATTCCGGCACTATCCCTGTTTATGATTACACGCTTGATTGCCGGAAACCGTGTGATCACTTTAGGAACTGCCATTGAGCAACACTTCCTCGTTACCCAGGACTGGGGTATGGGTTCGACCATTGCCGTATTCCTTATTATAGCCATGGGACTTACTATGATAATGACAGAAAACGGGAAGTTGGTGAAATAGCATGAGGAAAATGGAAAGACTGTCATCTATATATCTGGTCGGTGTGTTCATCGTACTATATGCACCTATTTTTTATCTGGTGTACTACTCTTTCAACAGCGCAGGCACTATGTATAGCTTTGAAGGATTCACATTTGACTGGTACAGAGAAGTCTTTTGCGACACCCGTCTTTTCATTATCCTCTTGAATACCATTGTCATTGCGCTTCTCTCTTCAGCTATATCTACGGTTATCGGCGTCCTGGGCGCGCTTGCCATCACTCGTGTAAAAACGAAACGATTCCGGAATGCGCTTCTTACTCTGAACAATGTGATGATTGTAAGCCCTGATGTAATCATTGGAGCGTCCTTCTTGGTTCTCTTCACCATGATCGGCATTAACCTGGGATTTGGCTCTGTCTTGATTTCTCATATAGCGTTCAGCGTCCCCATTGTTGTCCTGATGGTTCTTCCGAATTTGGAAGAGATGAGTCCTACTTTGATTGACGCTGCACAGGATCTTGGGGCAAGCAGATGGGATGTACTGACGAGAGTCGTGATTCCCTACATTTCCCCGGGAATCTTTGCAGGATTCTTCATGGCTTTAACATATTCCCTGGACGATTTTGCAGTAACCTTCTTCGTCACAGGAGGAGGCTTTTCCACCCTGTCAGTGGAGATCTACTCCCTTGCAAGGCGTGGAATCTCATTGACTATAAATGCTCTGTCGACTCTGATTTTTCTCGTCACTCTACTACTGGTCCTCGGATATTACATCATTAGCAAGCAAGGGGCGAAGCCCGGAAAAGCGGGGGTTAGGGAATGAAAAAGGTTATGCAAATGTTCATTACAGTTGTTATCGCAGCCCTCGGGTTGATGTATCTCACCTTCGTCCTCAATTCGCAACAAGGCTATTCCGGCGGGAATACACTCACAGTCTATAATTGGGGAGATTACATCGATCCTGAACTAATCACCAAATTCCAACAGGAAACAGGCATTAAGATCATTTACCAGACCTTCGATTCCAACGAGGCGATGCTGACTAAGATTGCCCAGGGAGGAACCTCCTTCGATGTTGCGATCCCATCTGATTATGCAATCAGCAAAATGAAGGAACAGGGTCTGCTTATCCCCCTTGATCATTGCAAGATTCCAAACTTAAAGTACATCGATCCCCGTTTTCTTGATCTTCCGTTTGATGAGAACAATGAGTACTCCGCTCCGTACTTTTGGGGAACTCTCGGGATCATATACAACCCTGAAATACTTGAAGGTATGGAGTTTACGAGCTGGAATGATTTGTGGGATGAAAGACTCAGAAATGAGATCTTGCTTTATGACAGTGCCCGTGAAGTAATCGGGATGGGCCTCAACAGCCTTCATTATTCCTTAAATGATACGGATATAGACCACCTTATGGAAGCTAAACGCAAATTGGATGCCCTCTCCCCGAACATTAAAGCAATCGTGGGAGATGAGGTCAAAATGCTTCTGGCAAATGAAGAAGCTGCGATAGGCGTTGTCTGGTCAGGTGACGCATCGGAAATCATAGGGGCGAACGATAAACTGGATTACGTCATACCTGACGAGGGGACGAACATATGGTTCGATAACATAGTGATTCCGGCCGGCGCAAAGAACGTAGAAGGGGCTCACCTTTTCATTAACTTCATGCTGGACCCGGAAAACGCAGCCCAAAACACCGAATACGTGGGGTATTCCACGCCTAACATGAAGGCGCTGGAGTATCTTCCGGAGGAAATCACAGGCGATGTGCGTTTCTATCCCGGCAGTGACATCACTGATAAGTTCGAGCTCTATGAGAACCTTGGCAAAAAAATGACAGCTTATTACAACGAGCTTTTCCTTGAGTTCAAGATGCATAGGAAATAGGAGCCCCGAAGCAGCTCCCCTGTTCCTATGCATCTATCATTCGTATGCCACTGTGTTTCTGTCATTACAGGAAACACAGCTCAACACGACAACTTATATATTCATGATGAGAGAGGCATAAAACCTAACTGCCTTCTCGAGATTCTCAATTGAGACTCGTTCGTTCACGCCGTGCATACCGGCAAGCTCATCCTTGGAAATCCGGTACGGCGTAAATCTGTATACCCCTTCTGCAAGAGGCTCCAGCATTTTAGCATCAGTTCCTCCGACAACAAGATACGGAGCAATAACCGCTTCCGGGAATTGTTCATGGATACACTGGCTTATGAGGCGGAACCCTTCGCTTTCAGAAGAAGATATCTTTGACGCAGGGCTCTCCGAGAGCACAGTAAGCTTCACACGATCATCATTAATGACCCGGGAAACATGATTGACTACGTCTTGTGTGGTATCCCCGGGCAAAAGACGGAAGTTTACTATTGCTTTAGCCTTAGGCGGAAGCACATTCGACTTAACCCCCCCGGATATGACAGTCGGCGCAGTAGTAGTGCGAATGAGGGCTGCAGTCTGCGCATTCTTCAGCATCTGCTTCAAGATCAAAGGCTCAAGAATGTCGCTGTTCGCAAAAATGAGCCTGGCACCAAAGCTCATATGCCTGCCCAGCCCATCGAAAAACTCCCGAACCGGGCTTCCAAGCCTGCTCTTCATTTGAACCGCCTCAACTTTGGCAATCGCCCTGCACAGAATACCAATAGCTGTATCTTTTCCGGGATAGGAGGAATGCCCTCCTTCCACCTCAACCGCTAATTCCAGATCTACATAACCTTTCTCCGCTACACCCACTAATGCGATAGGCTTCGGGAAACCATCCATCATACCTTCGCCGACTATGCCTCCCTCATCCAGCACCCATTCCAGCTCTACACCGGACGCTTGCAGGACCTCGGAGACAGCCATTATTCCGGCCTTTTGTCCCGCCTCTTCATCAGCTGTGGAGATGACGTATATATCACGGGACGGGGTGTACCCCAGTTCTAACAGTTCTTCGATGGCTTCAAGTATTCCTATGAGTCCGTATTTGATATCCAAAGCCCCCCTGCCCCACACATAGCCTTCTTCAACCGCGCCGGAGAACGCAGGGTACTTCCAACCCTTCTCAGTAGCGGGAACGACATCCATGTGGGACATTAATGCAACAGCCCTTTTTGCACTGTCTTGCCCCTTCCACTGATAAATCAGGTTGTAACCTATGGCTTTCTTTTTGAGTTTGCTATGAACCAGGGGAAAGAGGGACTCCAGCAAGAAATGGAAGCGTTCAAACTCTCGATAATTCGTAAGTGACAAATCGGCATGTGATATCGTTTTTACCTGAATAGCCCGGGATAATCCGTGTACTGCCCTGTCAATGTTGACTGCAATGTCAGCTGCAGGCTGCGACTTTTCAGATATTACCGGCGACTCTTTCGGCCTGTGAGCATGAGCCCGCACAAGCATCCATACTATGAGACAGATAATGGCAAGAACAACTACCCTGACTGCAAGGATCATCCTAATGCCCTCCGTTTTTCGTAGTCAGATATCAAGGCTCCGAGCAATTGCTTCAAGACCAGTCTCTTACAGAGTCCCCGGTCTTAAAGCTTGCTAATTCTACAAGTAAGAAAGGAATCCCTGCATGAAGTCTTGTGAGTTTACGGCCGTAGTCTTAATCTTAGCTTAACTGCAGGTTGCGCCGACATCTAAATCGGTGGTTGAATCGTTGTTGTCATAACCGTTGGTGTCCCATACAACTTTATATAGCTTCTCAGCCAGACTGCTTCTGGTGACGAGCCCCTTCAGTCTATTAGATCCGTCAACTACAGGCAAAATTCCTGCATTGCCCAAAAACAGCTTTTCAAACGCAGCTTTTGCTGAAGAACCTTCAGAGATTACAGGTATATCGCTTTGGACTATATCAGCAATCTTACCGGGACGGTTCTTGTGCTTCCGGATATCCCTGGCGGTTATGATTCCAATGAGTGTTTCATCATCCTCAACAACCACGAGAGTACGAACTCGCATTTCGCGCATCCGCCGGGTAGCCCGGGCTAACCCCATGTCCGGAGAAGCAGTAATCGGCACCTCAACCGCTACCTTCTCCACAGTCAAAGTCTCGGTACACTTGGCAGGACGGTTCAGTCCTATGAACTCCTCAACGAATGTGCTCGAAGGGTTCCTCAAGAGCTCCTCCGAGGAATCAGCCTGGACTATCTTGCCGTGCCTCATTAGCACGATTCGGTCTCCCAACTTAAATGCTTCATTCATGTCATGTGTAACTAAGACTATCGTCTTCTTCACCATGCCGTGCAGTTTCTTCAGATCATCCTGAAGGTTCTTTCGGGTAATCGGATCCAAAGCACTGAAAGGCTCATCCATCAGGAGGATGTCAGGCTCTTTAGCCAGCTCACGCACGATACCTATACGCTGCTGTTGCCCACCGCTTAACTGGCTCGGAAATCTGTCAATGTATTCCGACGGGTCCATGCCCACCATCTTAAGAAGCTCCCTTATCCGTGCATTGCTGCACTTATCAGTTCGTTTCTTGGACCTCGGCAATCGTGACGCCTGTCTGATATTCGCGCCAATCGTAAGATGGGGAAACAGGCCGGTTTGCTGAGTCACATGTCCGATATTACGCTTCAACTCTGTCTCGCTGATTTTACTTATATCCTGGTCATTAAGGCACACTGAGCCTCCTGTAGGCTTCTCAGTGCCGTTCATCATCCGGAGAACCGTGCTTTTACCACAACCGCTGGGGCCGATAAACACCACGAACTCTCCTCTTTTGATCTCGAAGTTGATATCGTCTACCACCGCTACTTTGCCGTCGTAGACTTTACTTACATGTTCAAACTTAATCATTAATTAATAATCCTCTCCAATTACTGAATTCAGACCATGGGAATACCGGATTCCGGGCATCGCTAAACCCTCAAAGAATGCCTAAAATCTTGGAATTACAATGGAGTACATAGGCAAAACTGAAAGCCTGAAAAAAGGGAATCTTATCTCATAGTTCAGCTCACTCAAAGAAAATACGAAAGCGTGGAGGGATGGAGGATGGAAGCCGTTCTCCAGGCAAGGCCCGGCATGTTTACAACGTCAAAAGCATGCTGCAAAACCTAATCTCGTAGAATGGAATCATGTATCACCATCCACAACAATGTTCATGATTATGGTCTCCGTCAATAATCCTACTTATGTAACAATCCCCATGGAATGTATCTTAATAATTAATTATACCATAGATGAATGATTTGTCAAAAAATCCCCGGGCTAAAAATCCTCCCGAGCACTCGCCCTTGTGATAACGCGGAAGTCGTGAATACGTGGAATAAGAAAGAAACCTGTCAGCATTCATGTTAGTTGACCCTCAGGGTGACCTTTTAGCAGGATTGAATGTCCTTGGCAAAGGAAATGATGAGTCTAGAGCAATAGATGAAAGAGATCAAAGCTTGCAAAAAGGGATAACATAAACCTTGAAATAGGACAGGTCCTATTTGCTTACATGCCCGGACTCATAGTGCTCACCCAAAGCTTGAGGGGGTCTGGATCTGACTACTGCGCCTGCAAGTATTAGGATCGTAAGAACGTAGGGAATCATTTGCACTAGCTCTGTTGCTATGCGCATCTTGGAAGTCTGCATACGCATTTGGATCGCGTCAGTAAATGAAAACAAGAAGCTTGCGCCTAAACCTTTAAGAGGATTCCAACCGCCGAATATACATGCTGCCAAGGCCATGTATCCACGGCCTGCAGACATATCCTTACTGAACCAGTTAAGCTGTGCAAGGGATAAATACGCCCCTCCCAGCCCTGCCAGACTTCCGCTCAAAATCACGCAGAAATACCGGATGGCATTTACATTTATGCCGACTGTGTCAGCAGCTTCCGGATGCTCCCCTGTCATCCTTATGCGAAGACCCAGAGGCGTCTTGAACATCAACACCCATCCAAGGATAATCAGTAGAAAGCAGATATAGACCAAAGGAGAATGTGTCCCGAGAATCGTCCCGAGAATCGGCACGTCACGCAACCCGGGTACAGACCATGTCCCGAGGCCACGAACCAGATCAGATGTGCCTTTGCGCTTCCAAATAACCTGCATAAGCCATGTGGTAGTGCCTGAAGATAAAATGTTTATCCCGACCCCTGTAACCACATGATCCGCTTTCAGACCAACTGTTAACACAGCATGAATTGCTCCTACAAGTCCTCCCCCGATAATAGCGAATAAAACTCCAAGCCACGGGTTGCCTGTAATCTGACATCCAAACACCCCACAGAACGCCCCTGTTAACATCATGCCTTCAAGCCCTATGTTGACCACCCCGGATCTTTCGGAGAACGCTCCGCCCATGGCAGCCAAGGCTATTGGCACAGCCATTCTGATAGTGGCTGTAACATTGTTAATGTTGAAAACTACATCAATGAATTCGCTCATTTTCGGCCACCGCCTTCCCGGACACGCATCTTCAGTCCAAAAAGCAGTCTCCCGAGGGTAGGCGCAGCCACAAACAGTATCACCAATCCCTGCACCATTGTCATGAGTTCCATGGGTATCCCCGCGAAGAGCTGCATAGTCTGTCCACCTGACTGCAGCGCTCCGAAAAGAATCGCCGCAGGAATGACAGCCCATAGGTTTTGGCCTGCAATAACCGCTACTGCAATCCCGGTGAAACCATAGCCGGGCGAAAAATACGGGATGAAGCGATACAGGGTTCCCATGACCTCCACTGAACCTGCAAGGCCTGCCACAGCCCCGCTGATCATCATAGCCTGGACAGTCCTTGCGCTCACGTTCACTCCACCGTACTCAGCTGCATGCGGATTCTGCCCCACAACCTGTATCTCATAGCCCAGCACACTCCTGCGCATTACGTGGTTGAGCAGCGCCACAGCAACTATCCCCAACACGATGCCAAGGGAAACCCGGGTACCCCGGATAAGCTCAGGCAGTCTTGATCCCATGGGAAGAAGAACCGTCTGATCCACAGGTCCCGGATCCTTAAAGTATGTCTTCACCAAGAAGGTCGTGAGGAACGTGGCAACATAATTAAGCATTATTGTGGTAATGACTTCGTGCGCACCCAACTTGGCTTTGAGGTATCCGGGCACAAAACCCAATAAAGCCCCTGCGCCTGCGCCTGCCAAAAGCGCTATGCCAACTCGCAGTACAGGAGGCAGCCAGCCAAGAGCAAGCGCCACCACAGCTGATGTAAGCGCACCTACGTAGAGTTGTCCTTCAGCACCCACATTGAACAAGCCGCACTGAAACGCAAACGCAACTGACAATCCTGTAAAGAGCAGCGGAGTTGACATCACAATAGTTGTTGCAAGACTGTATACTCCCCCGAATGCCCCTGTAAAAAGATTTGAATACGCTTCTTTGACATCGTAACCTGACGCCCAAATCAGAACAGCGCCTACTAAAAGAGCGAGCACGACTGCAACAACTGAATAGGCAAACTTCGAAACACCGCGTTCAAGATCCATTTGTCACACTCCGTTCCGCTCGCCGGTCATAAGCAAACCCAGCTCTCGTTCGGTAAACTGACCGGTCGGGCGCACGTCCACTACTTGACCTTCATAAATGATCGCTATCCTATCAGACAACTCGAGAATCTCGTCAAGCTCCGCGGATATAAGCAAGACTGCTTTACCTTTATTGCGACTGTCAAGAATCTGCTCTCTGATGTAGTAAGCGGCCCCTACATCCAATCCCCTTGTGGGCTGGCACGCAATAACGACACTATGAGGCCTCGTCAACTCACGGCCAACCACCATTTTCTGTTGGTTCCCGCCTGACAGCGAGCCCATAGGTTGATGGACAGACTCAGCACGCACGTCATACTTCTTGATGATTTCTTCCGCGTGTTTCTCGATAATATCTTCCAGAAGCACTCCGCGCTGACTGAAATAAGAATGATGGTGCATGCCAAGGACGGAGTTCCGGGATAAACTGAGCGATCCCACCATTCCCCGTCTCAACCTGTCCGACGGGATATACGCAACCCCTTTGTCTCTAATCCTTCGGGTATCAAGGCCGGTCAGGTCTTGGCCGCTCATGATGATTCTGCCTTTCGAAGGCCTCCGCAACCCGCACACAACCTCCTCCAGCTCCAGTTGGCCATTACCGTCAACACCGGCTATTCCCAGTATCTCTCCGAACCTGACGTCCAGATTAACATTGTCCAGTCTGGCCCGACTCCCTTTCCGTCCGGATACTGATATGTCCTTGAGCTCAAGGGCAATGGCCTCCCTTGGCGGCATTCGGCAGTCATCATGCACGGGAAGGCTCCGTCCCACCATCATTTCGACAAGGCTCTCAGGTGTGGCGTCTTCTGTACTCACAGTGCCAACTTTCTTACCGTCACGCAGCACAGTCACGCTGTGGGAAATCTCCATAGTCTCCTTGAGCTTATGCGTTATGAATATGATGGTGGTTCCGGATTCTGAGAGAGCCCGCATTACGGTAAAAAGCTCACTTACTTCAGGAGGCGTAAGAACCGCAGTAGGCTCATCTAAAATCAGAACTTCGGCACCTCTCATCAGCGCCTTTATTATCTCGACCCTTTGCTGCTGTCCTACGGATATGTCTTCGACTTTCGCGTCAGGATCAACTCGGAGACCATACCGCTCTGAAACCTCCAAGATATCCTGACGGGCCTTCTCGTAATCCAGCAGCCCGTTTTTGCGTGGTTCGCATCCGGCCACGATATTCTCGGTAACGGTAAGCTGTTCAGCAAGCATGAAGTGCTGATGCACCATGCCGATACCAAGAGATATCGCATCGCGGGGACCTGAGATAGTCACCGGGTTGTCGTTTATATAGATGGAACCTGAATCTTGGCGGTAGAGACCGAACAGAATCCTCATGAGCGTGCTCTTCCCTGCCCCGTTTTCCCCTAACAGACAGTGGATCTCTCCGGGAGCCGCGGCAAAAGACACATTATCGTTAGCCACAACATTACCAAACCGTTTTGTTATGTTCTCCATGCGGATGGCATACATAATAAGGTGAACCCCTTTTCCGGCGTAGACCTAACAAGGCAGGGGGAGAGCATCCCCCCGCCTGCATGGACCGATCTGTCGCTCGCTTTCGACTGTTTCCGTCTATTTCCCTTGGGCTTTTAACCAGGGTTCAACCTGGTCAATATCTTCCGGCACTTTCAGTTCGCCTGATGCGACTTTTGCTGCAAGCTTATCCACTTCAGCGCTTATGTCATCCGGAACCAGGTTCTTTGAATAACCCAGTGCCCCTTCATTAATACCGAGCATGTTAATACCCGGCTTGAACTCATCTTTCAGCACAGCTTCCACAGCCATGTAGACCGTGTTGTCCACAAGTTTCATTCCATTGGTCAGTATGTTATTAGGAGCAAGGTACCCTTGGTCTGAGTCAGCACCTATAGCATAACGGTTACGCTCTTCTGCAGCCTTGATTCCGCCGAGACCTGAACGGCCGGCAGCAAGCCACAGCACGTCCACGCCCTCATCCAGCATGGCATTGGCCATCTCCTTGCACTTGGCAGGGTCAGCCCAGTGCCCGACGTATGCATATTTCACTTCAACATTGGGATTTACATACTTTGCCCCGGCAATATATCCTGCGACATTGGCGCGGATAAGCGGGATATCCATTCCGCCGATAACTCCTACTATCTGCTTGTCGGAAACAATGCGCGGGTCACCTGTTCTGGTAGTCATCAGACCTGCTATTGCCCCTACAACAAACCCACGCTCTGCTTCTTTGTATACATATGATGCTACATTGGGAGCGTCAACCGCAGTATCCACAATTGCGAACTTCTGATCCGGGAATCTCTCCGATACAACCTGTAAGGCGTCTGCCTGGTCGAAACCTATAGATATAATCAGATCGTATTTACGAGTCTGGGCAAATCTCATCAAGAGATTCTCATACTCCGCAACAGCCTGAGGTTCAACTTTGTCGAACTCTATTCCGAGCTCTTTCTCTGCACGCTTCATGCCTTCGTAAGCCGAATCATTAAACGATTTGTCTCCGAGACCACCTGTGGCAAATACAATAGCGATCCTAGGCTTGGCAGCAGCCACGCCCAACGAGGCTACTCCCATCACTATCACTGCGACTAAAGCAACACTGAGTAACGCTAATGGCTTTCGGATCCTAGTCATTTCTACATTTACCTCCTATACTTTGATTGCTATCTAGTTCGAGCGCTGATTTTCAGCGCCTATTACCTCATCAAGGCTGAGGACAGCCTCCACGGCTTCAAGAGTCTCAATCACAGACCACGGGGCGTTTTCGCATCCTTGGGACTTGCTTATGACGTAATAGTCAAATATTCGACGCTCCTTCACCGGTCTCCTCCTTAGATCCCGGATTCTCAAAGGTTGCAATCTTCTCAAAAAGTCTCCATAGCATCTGTGTACGCATTCTCCGTATCGTTCATTCTCAGGCTCGGAAATCCATCAGTATCTTCAAACTTCCGCGGGTACATGCTGCTTCGAAAGCGTCTGTCATCTGATCCGCTGAGAAAATCGCATCAATCAGCGGTTCAGTACTGACTGTTTCTTTCTCCAAGAGTCGCAGCGCAGGGGGAAACGGCCCGCATCGTGAACCTACGCATGTAATCTCATTGCGCACTACCGGTGTAAGGTTAACAGGGATGCCTTTATGAAAAGTGCTTTTTAGCACGATTGTTCCCTTCGGGCGCACTATTGCCATGGCAGTTTCGATGCCTGACGCATTGCCGGTACAGTCCACAGCCACATCAACCCGTTCAGTAAACTCTCCGACGAAGGATACATCCATACCTGTGCTTTCTGCGATTTTCAGCTTCTTCTCATGTTTACCCAAGACAACAACGTCATGTCCCGAGGCGTGTATTGCCTGAGCTGTGAGAAGGCCCAGTTTGCCGTCACCGATGACAGCAACCAGGTCAGTAGGGAGTATGTGAACTTGTTCCAGAACCTCAATACCTGCAGCGAGGGGCTCGGTAAACACCGCCTGACGGTCGCTGACCAAATCCGGAACAACGTGGAGATTGCGCTCGGGTAAAACTACATAGTCGGCAAAGCAGCCCTGCCATCCGTTAATGCCCATGGCTTTGACATTATCGCAGTGCCGAGGGTTACCGCCTCTGCACATCTGACACTCACCGCATACTATATTGATTTCCCCCACGACGCGTTTCCCTATAAGATCTGCATCATCCGCTTCTTCGACCCGGCCTACGAATTCATGGCCCATGATTCCCTTGTATGCCAGATATCCCCGGGTCACCTCAATGTCGGTATTACAGATCCCTACAAGGGAAACACGTATCAATGCCTCGCCCCTTCCCCGTTTCGGAATGGGCATGTCCACTGCTTTGAGACCTTCATCAAAAACCAGTGCTCGCACACGAGATCCTTCTTCCTCTTAATCATTTAACGAGTCTTTACTGCGATTGAAAAATCGACAGCAGACTCACCCGGCGGGTAGGATCACCCATACAGACACTATTTTACCAGTTACAGACGGACTGTTCAATTTGGAGTCTCTTTACATTGATCCATGACGTTAGGGAATGGTTCAGCATCAGCCCTATTGGCAGGCGTCACAACCACGGAAATCACGAAATTGCCATCGGTCATGATGTGGGATTTGTACCCGTAACCTATCGGCCCGGCCTCGTGGCACATCAATAGATCCTCAGGTCTCCCCAGTCGCTTCACAAGCTTACGCACGGCTTCGTATGTGTTCGGAATGCTTCCGTGGTAGCGCGTGGCGGCTCATATTCCCGATCACTGACAGCATGTGATCTCAGGTAGTATAATCACGAATCACGAATTACCCTGGATGTTCTTGATAATCCTTCTCTTTTTCGCTTCAGTTAGAAGGAATTATAAGCTTCTGATGGAAGTTTGCAGCAGGACTGTTCAAAAATGCATGACGAATGCATGACGGGAGGAATTGTCGTGTCCGAATTTTCAGAAGGACGGGAGATGAAGTCTGTAGTCGGGGTTGAGGTAGTGCTGAGCCATGGCATGTTAATGCCAGGGCGTCCCGGTTCTATCTGGGCATTGGTAAGGTTGGTGGCGGGAAAAGCTGAAACGCCGGGCAAAGATCAGCGCCTCCCGATGAATCTTGCTCTTGTGCTGGATAGAAGCGGGTCAATGCACGGTGAGCCTCTCGAGCATGTGAAGAACTCGGTGAGCTTTGTGGTGGATCAGGTTGCATCTTGTGATTTCCTGTCTATTGTCACGTTTGACCATAATGTTGACGTGCTTTGCCCGTCTCAAACTGTTACCAATAAGGATGGTTTGAAGCAGGTTATCAAGTCTGTTTCTTCCGGCGGCAGCACTAATCTTTCAGGAGGTTTTCTCCGCGGTTACAAGGAAGTCCTGAAGGAATCCAAGCCCGGACAGGTAAATCGAATTCTCCTTCTCACAGACGGCCAGGCTAACGTCGGGATTATCGATCCCCCTCTTCTTGCTGCAAAAGCTAAAAGCATGGCGGAGAAAGGGGTCTCTGTTTCCACTATCGGCGTTGGGGCAAGCTTCAACGAAGATCTCCTTATGATTCTTGCAGAAGCAGGTCAGGGGCATTACTACTACGTAAGCAATCCCGATGAAATCCCCAAAGTGTTTGCCGAAGAGCTGGAAGGGTTGCTTTCTGTGGTCGCTCAGGCTATCAGTATATCCATGGAGGGTCTGAGTGGATGCAGGGTAGCAGGTGTCCTAGGATATGAACCGGTATTCACGACTACAGGCGCAAGTATTGACCTTCCCGACATGTATGAGAATGAAGTGAAGGCCCTCGTATTGCAGATTGACCATCCTCCCTTCGCTCCCGGGGAACACGATGTATTCAAGCTGACGCTGGACTACACCGGGACTTGCGGGGATCTTGATACAGCGATGCTTCAAGTGACAGCGAAACTGACTGCGTCAGACGGTCCGGATCGGGCCTTTAAGCCTAATTTTGAGGTCATTAAGGCAGTGGAGCTGGTCCGAACAGCCCTTGCAAAGAACGAGAGCGCAGAGGCAGTGGATAGGGGTGACTTGGAGACAGGACGTAGGGTGTTGGAGGAGAGGTTGGATACGCTGAACACTGTGGCGAATATGGCGCCTGTACCTGACCCGGAGCTTGACGAAGAGGTCAAAGATTTGAATGTGTTACTCGAGAGTATGGACAGTAATTCCTCAACGTGGATAGGCGAGAGCATGCTGCACTCGCTGGCGTTTCAGAAGAAGTTAAAATACCAGAGCTATCAAACGCGAAGAAGTCGGCCAAAGAAATAGATAAGGGAACGGATTCCTGTTCGTGTCCGGCCAACTCCCGGTTCATCCCGTGACAGGCAAGATACCGGAAAGTGTCGAGGACCAGACACTACAGTCTCTGAGAAACGTCAAAGCCGTTCTTGAGGCGGGAGACTCATCCCTTGATAAAATACTGGAAGCCACCGTATTCATTAAGGATATGAATGATTTCCCCAAGGTCAATAAGGTGTACGGGGAGTTTCTGGGAGATTCTCTTCCTGCAAGGGCTTGTGTTGAAGTTAGCAGACTACCTAGAGACGTCAAAGTTGAAATCAAGGTTATAGCATTGTGTGAATAGGGCAAAGGAAGAATACGCGTCAACGTGGAACCCTATCAATAGCGCCTTTGTGCAAATAGACAAGCACTGATATTAAGGGGTGATTATAGCAGGTGAGTTCAATAGTGACACTCAGCAGAAATCAACTCGGACTATGGAGCATCGCGAACCTTATCGAACCTGACCTATCTTCAGACGAACTATTCGTCGACCGGACCGTTCTTCCGGAGGCATCTAAGCGTATAGTTTTCGTGCGTGGATTAGCGGCAAAGCATCTGGCATATGCACTGGAAAAACTGCCTTCAGGAGTCCTCGTTGTAGTCGGCGCGTCAAGCTCCAAATCCGAGAGAATACAAGAGGTTCTGGAGAACATCTCACAAACCGCGTCAAATGTCCACATATTTCAGGTGCAAGGCCGTGCAGACCACAAAGCGATTCGCGAAGGAATTGAAGCTCTACATAGAATCCGAGCTAATCATGTGATAGCCATAGGCGGCGGCACAACCCTCGATGTAGGTAAAGCCATAGCAGGCCTGGCATATCAAGAAGGCGGGCAGGATATCGCTGCATTTCAAACAGGAAAGAGCACCATAAACCCTATGAGGGCTTTGCCCTGGATTGCGGCGCCTACCACATCAGGCACCGGATCTGAAAGCACGAATAATGCAGTAATAGAGCTGGGTGATGAGAAGCGAAGCGTAAGACATATACCGCCTCCGTCCATGATAATAGCTGACCCGGCCTTTACTGATTCGCTACCCCTCTCATATACGATAGCCTCTCTGGTGGACGCCTTGGCTCAGTCCCTTGAAGTCATCACACATGCAAAGGCATCTCCCAAGGTACAGGCTGTGTCGCTTGCTGCTTTCTTGAATCTCACACAAGGCTTGAAAGCACTCTTGTCAGATAAAGAAAACATGCTCGGAAAAAGCACGCCCTCTGGAATTGAGATAGACTCACATACCCGAGCCGTACTAAGCTGGGGCAGTCTATTGATGGGGATTGCTTTTGCTCACGCAGGCCTGGGCCTTCCCCATGCATTGGCACATTTCTGCATGAAATTCGGCATGTCCCATGGCCATATGGTGGGGATATTACTTGTACCGGGGCTCCGGGTCCAAGCACGTCACAACCATACAACCGCCGTCAGGCTGGAAAGGGTTGAACAAGCGCTTGCGAGGTCAGATAAGGAACACACCCTAA